>DASXPV010000022.1:0-159583 GCA_036493355.1 Rhabdochlamydiaceae bacterium | reverse complement strand
CCGGAAGTGCGCCAGTACCTACTGCGCCAATCTTTTGAAGAGGCGATCCATACGCACTCTTTCCTCTACATCGTCGAGTCGCTCAACCTCGAGCAGGGGGAAGTGTTTAACATGTACAATGAGATCAATACGATCCATGCGAAAGATCACTTTGAGATGGAGCTCACAGCTGACATTCTCGATTCTAACTTTTCTACGCAGACGCAGGAAGGCGCACAAAAATTTTTAGAAAACTTGATCGGCTACTACCTGATCATGGAGGGCATCTTCTTCTACAGTGGCTTTGTGATGATCCTCTCCTTCCACAGACAAAATAAGATGACAGCCATCGGCGAGCAGTTCCAATACATCCTGCGCGATGAGACGATCCATCTCAATTTTGGCGTCGATCTGATCAATGGCATCAAAGAAGAGAATCCGCTTCTTTGGACAGTAGATTTCCAAAAACACATCACTCAAAAGGTGAGACACGCTGTCGAGCTCGAAATTCAGTACGCGCAAGATTGCCTGCCGCGCGGCATCCTCGGCCTTACAGCTCCTATGTTCCGCGAATATGTGCAATACATCGCTGATCGGCGTTTAGAGCGCATCGGTCTCAAAGCAATTTATCGTTCGAAAAATCCTTTCCCCTGGATGAGTGAGACAATTGATCTAGGCAAAGAGAAAAACTTCTTCGAGACACGTGTCACAGAATATCAATCTGCTGCCAGTTTAACTTGGTAATCATCACTGCTTGTGTGCACAACACAAGCAGTATTTTTCACACCCTTTTCCTTTACACAAATCCATTCAAAAGCGGGGATTTGCCGGCGTTGGCTTTGCAGTAAATTTTTTGTCTTCGCTCGCGCCTTGTACTCGTACAATGGTCACTCGCTCCAGACAAAAAATTTGTGCAGCTTCCTTGCAGAACTAAACGTTATTTTTTATAAATGGCATAAGTTTAATTCAAGCCAGATGAGTTCTTTGCCGACGTCTCCCAGGTAGTGGATAATTTTTGCCTGGTTATTTTCACCCATGCTCATGTGCCAATTATAGGTGAAAGGCAAAACGGTTAGGGAATACTGTTTTTCAAAGAGGATGCGCGAGAGAAGGTGCTGATCGGTGAGAAAATCACATGCACGCGTCAACGACTGCTCTGCCCAATTTTTCACAGGATCGCTGCCATGTCCATAAGCGATCACTCCGGAATTATAAAGTGTCTCTTGCGCACTGTAGTGGGGCACGGGGCATAGCGCAAGCTCTGTCTCTTCAAAATCAAAAAAAAGATCCACCTGGGCTTTGCAATCCAAATCCAGCCATAGTGTAAAGCGAAAAGGGGTCTGTAGAAGGGCAAACGGCTTGACAAACCAGGCGCGTCTGGATGGCCAAAATCCCATGCCATGAGTGCTTTCCCAAAGTAAAGCGGTCTGAGGATCGATCTCTTCTTTTTCTTTCCACTGAGGAAAATCGATATGCAAAGAGAACACCTCCCCGCGCTTTCGGCACCACTCTTTGGCCTCTGGCGTCATCCCGGTGTCCACGAAGACAACCGGATAGGAATTATGCGCATGGTAATGCTTCCACCACCAAGGCAAAATCCATTCCTGTCGCGCATCGCTTGCGACGATCACTCCCTTGTCTTCGCAAGGACGAGGAAAACGCCAACTATTCTGCATCGGGCAGGCTGACCATATCGTGCAATGCTTGTTTGACCACTTGGCGCTCCATCACGGCAATGGATTCGGTTAAAGGAATTTCTTTTGGACATACCGCAACGCAATTTTGCGCATCGCCGCAATCGCTCACCCCTCCTTCTTCCATCAAAGGGCGCAAGCGTTTGTGTTTCATCAGTTTTCCTACGGGATGCGCATTGAATAGGCGCGCTTGTGAGATTGCCGCTGGGCCGATGAAAGCAGAGTGCGCATTGATTTGCGGGCAGGCTTCGGTACAGCAGCCGCACGTCATGCATGTGGAGAGAACGTACATTGCATCTTGTAAGATGGGGCTAATTTTGGGACCGAATCCGGGATCGAGCGCATCGTCGACATCTATCCAGGCGTTGACCTTTTTGAGATTTTCAAACATCCGCGCGCGGTCGACGACTAAATCTTTTACAAGAGGAAATTTCGTCATCGGAGCCAATGTCACGGTATGGCTTCCCGTAGCTTGCAGGAGCTGTTCGATCAGCGCTGTGCATCCCTGCCGAGGCCGTCCGTTGATGAGCATAGAGCATGATCCACATACCTCTTCCAAACACCCCTGCTCCCAAGCTACGGGTGTCACCTTTTGCTTTTTGCGATTGATCGGATTCTTTTGGATATCCATGAGCGCTGAGGTGATGTTGAGAAAGGGCCGCAATGGGAGTTCGAATTCTTCCCAATACTGTTTTTCTGGCTCACCGCGGTAAATGCGCAGAATGAATTTTTTATGATTGGCACTGTCCATCTTTCTTTCTATATCGGAAGCGGAATATTTGAGGGAAGGTTTTCAAAATGGGGAACGACTTTCTTCGCCTTGCTATAATCGCGTGCAGCGGGCTTGAGATAACGCGTGTCGACGGGGGCGTAGGTAATCACCGGCTCGTCTTTTGCCGGATCAAAAGTCGCAATCGTCGTCTTTAACCAGTGCGCATCGTCGCGTTTGGGAAATTCGGGCTTGTAATGCGATCCGCGGAATTCGTCGCGCAGCAGTGCGCCTTTGGTAATGACGAGCGCAAGCTCTAGCATCGAGGAAAATTGATTGGCGAAAACATAGGTCTGATTTAAGGAAGAGCCGCGATCGTCAAGCGCAATGTTTTGATACCGCTCTCTAATCTTCTTAATCTCGCTTAATGTCTTCTTCAAATCGGCATTATTGCGCTTGACAGTTACGTTGGCGATCATCAATGCGGCAAGCTCGTCGTGAAGAGCGTGCACGTTTTCCCTTCCTTCGCGAGAGAGCAGGTCGTGCTTAAAGGCCTCTTCTTCTTGCAATGCCTCCGCGTAGATGCGCGCTGGCAGATTGCCATAGCTCTCCTCAAGGGTTTCGAGATAGCGCGGCACTTCCAGAGCAGCGACGAGCCCCCCAAAAATGCAAGAGAGCAGCGAGTTGGCGCCCAGGCGATTGGCACCGTGGTATTGGAATTCCGACTCTCCCACATTGAAACAGCCCGAGATATTAGTCATGTGCCTAAAACGTTCCCAGCGATCGGAATCTCCTGTCGCCGGCCAGTCCACCCACGCTCCTCCCATGGAATAATGCACGGCAGGAAAAATGCGCATGGGCACTTTATGAGGATCTTCCCCTGTGAATTTCTGATAGATCTGCAGAATCGATTCGATCTTGTGCTGCACGCTCGATGCTAAATGGGATACGTCGAGATAGACTTGCATATGCCCATCTACGCCCAATCCCATTTCACAGATGCGCAACACCTCGCGCGCTCCGATATCGCGCGGAACGAGATTGCCAAATGCGGGGTACATCTCTTCGAGGAAATACCAGCGCTGTCCGCTGACGCCGCAGGGAATTTCTTTCCCATCGGGGGCCACAATGTTCTTGCTCGAATCTCCCCACACCCACATCCTTCCTCCCTCTCCTCGCGCGGATTCGGAAATCAGGCGCAATTTATCTTCTCCAGGGATAGCCGTAGGGTGGATCTGAATGAACTCGCCGTTGGCGTACTTCATGCCCTGTTTGTAGAGCCTGCCGTTGGCAGCTCCCGTGCAGAATGTGGAATTCGTCGACTTTTTAAAGATCAGGCCCGGCCCTCCTGTTCCCAAGATCACCGCATCGGCTTTCAACACGTCAAGTTTTAAAGTGAAAAGGTCCATGAGGACAATGCCGCGCGCGCGTTCCTGTTCGTCTAAGACAAGGCGCATGAATTCATGATTCTCATATTTTTCCACCATTCCACGCGCCTCATAGCGCCTCACCTGTTCATCCAGGGCGTAGAGAAGCTGCTGGCCCGTGGAAGCCCCGCAAAATGCGGTGCGGTGATAAAGTGTTCCTCCAAATCGCCGAAAATCCATGTTGCCTTCCGCAGTGCGATTAAAGGGACACCCAAATCTCTCCATCATGCGAATAATGCCGGGGGCTGCAAGGCACATTTCCACTACAGGCGGCTGATCGGCTAGGAAATCGCCGCCTTTGATGGAGTCGTAAGCGTGTATCAGAGGATTGTCGTCTTCGTTTTTTAGATTCATCGCCGCATTGATGCCTCCTTGCGCGCACACCGAATGCGAACGCTTGCAAGCTGTCACCGATACGATCTTCACGTGGCAGCCTCTCTCCGCAAGTTTCATCGCGGCAGCCAAACCGGCAAGCCCTCCTCCTACAACAATCACTTCTTTATTTTTTTTGGAAGGCGTCATGCAAAGCGTCTCACATCTTGAGATGGAATAAATACGATCCCCAGATAGCCGCAAGCCCTAAGAAAGCCATAATGGCCATCAGCACGACCGAGACGGTTACCCAAGCGCGCTGCGCTGCCATTTTTAAGACCCAGCCCCAGGAAATCAAAAACGTCCAAAAGCCATTGCAAGCGTGAAAACACGCAGCTAAGACAAAGATCGTATATAAGGCGATGTAGATGGGATTTTTAAATGTGTCGCGCACAGTTAGTAGTGTCACCGCCCCAAAGTCAGAAGAGACAGCGATGACTTGATCTGCTTGCAAAGTTTGTTTTTTAAGAGCACCCATCCACTGCGGCTGAGAGCTCTCTTCATTGCCAATTGCCTCCTGATCGAAAAGGGCGACGCGCAAACGATCGGCAAGAGGATGAAGCCCTTTATCCTCATCGACTTTCACCAGGTAAACGGTACTACTGCCTACTTGGACCGACTGTGGATATTCTAAAAAGCGGAATTTGTAAACATGCCCAATAATCCCAATCAACAGTATCCAGGAAGTGATGCGCTGCCAGGTGTAAGCGTAATTGCGCTTAAGAGGCAAATAGGGTTGGCTGCCATCTTTTTTTGTCACGTTGGACTTAGATGTCAGGAGGTATTTGATCCCTAGGATGATATGA
The DNA here is from genome assembly GCA_036493355.1 of Rhabdochlamydiaceae bacterium. GTDB lineage: Bacteria > Chlamydiota > Chlamydiia > Chlamydiales > Rhabdochlamydiaceae > JABDFI01. The sequence continues at coordinate 154,596 of DASXPV010000022.1, read as the reverse complement.
AGTGCTATCGGCACACCGAGAAGAATGATTTCAATCACTTGAAGATAAGGCAAGTTATGCAGCATGTTGACCATCTGAACAAATCCTTTGCCATTATCTCCAAGCCAAAGGGCGGCTTGGGAATTGGTCAGCAAATGCTCCATCAGGAACAATAAGAACCACAAGCCCATTAAGGAGTGGAGGCGCCGCCAAATGAAGGCTTTGGGAACTTTAGGTACAGATAAAGTAGTCATAATTGTCCCCATTAAACATTGCCTTATACTTTTGAAAAAGAGAAAAATCGCTCCGCGTTTTGCGAGGTGATCTCTCCCAATGCCTCCAACTTGATTCCCTTTAGGGAAGCGATCATTTCCGCCGTTTCAATCATAAAGCTTGGCTCATTGACTTTGCCCCTTCGACTTTGCGGGGCCAAATAAGGTGTATCCGTTTCGATAAAAAGTCGATCGAGAGGAACGTATTGCACCACTTCGCGCAGCGCATCCGATTTTTTATACGTCGCAATTCCGCTAATCGAAAGGTACCATCCTCTCTCCAAAACGCCTTTGGCCTCCTCAAGGGTTCCCGTAAAGCAGTGCAAAACAGCGGGGCGACCTTTGTAGTGGCTATCAGAAAGGGCAAAGAGATCGGCGAAGGCGTCGCGGCAATGAAAAATCACCGGCAGTTTTAAGGAAATGGCCAGCGCAAAGTAGCGCACGAGGAAGTCGCGCTGCATCTTTTGCGGCGAATGCATATAATAGTAATCCAATCCCGTTTCGCCTATAGCGACCAGCTTGTGCGCACGCGCGGCCTTTTCCACTAAAGGAAAAAAAAGCTCACCCTCCTTTTCCACATCGTGAGGAGTGGTCGCCGCTGCATTATAAATCCACTTCTCCCTTTGGGAGAGAAGTAACCCTTCGTCTAGCGTCTTTTCATCCGTGCAGATGTTGACGATTTTGGCAATGCCGTGCAATGCCGCGCGCTTCAGGATCTCTTCTAACTGCTCGCAAAGAGATGTTTCTGTCAGGTGAGCATGAGTATCTACGAAATGCATGAGTTGATTTTATCATGCAATTGCCTCTTGGTCAAGCGCTCCACATGGGCAAAGGCTTCTCTTTCTACTCTTTGCGGCTGCGCTGTTAAATCAATGTTATGGGCCGCGGGCACGCAAATGTAGGAATACCCGTGCACAAAATCCCTTCCCGAAAAGGACTGGGAAAACTCCTGTTCGATGAGCGCTTCCCAATCCCTTTCAGCGCGGTGACCCCAGCTTGCGGCCTTGCGCAGCATTTGCTCCTTTGTCCTGACCCAACTGTAGTGATGGATCATGGGCCTCCCTTGGCAGCCGAGCGCCTTAAATTGCTTTTTTCCTTCCACGGCGCGGTAGATTCCCGCCCTTTCTTTAGGATCCATCATTTTCTCTGCCGCCAGCGCACTTTTTTTAATAAAAATGGGTGTGCATTCCCATACTAAAGATTGATAAGTGAGAGTGCGAAAGTACCAGTAATTGGCCAAGGAAAATCCTTCGAATTCGCGGTAAGGGAAGTAATCCAGCCAGTGCACAAAGCTCTTTCCTTCCGCGATTTCATCGCTGTCTAAAAAGAGGACGTATTCGATATGCGTGTTCACAAAAGAGAATCCCACGATGCGGGAAAGGTTGTGTAATAAATGCGTGTACTCCGCATACAGGCTATTGGGCAAAAAAGGAAATTCCACAAACTGCACATCGGGATGCTCAGCGTAAATGCCATTTAAAAGAGCGCGCTCCTCGGGGACTCCATCAAAAAAATGATCGCAGATTGGAATGATGATTTGCGATGAAAAGCGCTGCGCCTCTTCAATGCAATTCTTTAAGAAGGCATATTCATTGCTGCAAAAGTGAATAATCGTGGCGATAGAGTGCATGCTTAATTTTTAACAAAATCTAAAATTTCTTTTCGCTGCATCTCTTTTTTCTCCACTCTGATGACGTTGCTCAACTTCTTAATATGGCGCACATGCTGCAGCAAGCTCACTTTTTCTAAAAGGGGAATAGGCTCAGCTAAAGGATCGAAATAGGGGGACACCGTGCAGTACTCGTAGCCACGGATAAAATCGGTTCCTGTAAAAGGCGAGGACAATTCTGCCTCCAGCAGTCCCGCCCAGGGTCTTTCCCAATGATGCGACCAAGTAGTAAATTTCTTGAGCAGCTCTTGTTTTGTGCGTACCCAGCTATAGTGATGCACCATGGGATGGCCGTCGGCACCTTTAATATGATATTTTTTTTCGCCTGGCATATGAATAAGCGTGCCCGCCCTTTCATCGCTGCTCCACAAATGCTCGGAAGAAAGAGCGCTTTTTTTAACCATCAAGCTAATGTCATCGTGGCGCGTTGCCTGATACCGCGCTTCCCGGAAATACCAATAGGCGGCAAAACTCAACGCGCTGTAAGAAGTGATGTCTTGATGCTTTAGCCAAAGCGAAAAACGCTCCGCGTCCAAGATCTCATCGGCATCTAGAAAGAGAACGTACTCCGCTTCTTCCGGCAAAAAATACTTGGCGATCCAGCGGCTTGTGTTGGCCCATTCGTGTCGCCATTGCGGATGTTCCGGAAAATGCGGGGAAAAAGGACGATAGCTCTGCTCGGCATCAAAAGCGTATTCGATAAATAAACAATCCGCAAAAGAGCGATATGCATGCTCTAAAAGCGCGTAATTTTCGCAAGTCCCATCGAAAAAATGATCACATACCGGGATAAGTATTGCCCGTGAAAAGGGACGCACACCTTCGATGCACGCCCGCAGCATGCGAAAGTCATTGGAACAGAAATTAATAACGCTAGCGATTGCAGCAGTTGTCATGAATACGGCTCTTTAAACGGCGCGATGCCTGATAATGCTCGATGACCACCTCTTCCTCTCTTACGAATAGATCGTCCGAATCGAAAATCTTCACATATTCCAAGGGCATGGGCATAAAACTCAGATCGGGATGCCGATCCAGCGCCTTTCGCAATGCGATCTGATCCCACACCTCCATGCAGCGCCCTGCTTCATTTAGCGCGCGCTGACACTCTTCCACCCAATCTTTCACAAGAGCAATTCCTCTTTCGCAGGGACGTACGAACAGCGTCCCCGAACAGACGCGCGATTCATGTGTCTTGGGTAAAAATTCATTGATACGCGCTGAAAAATCACAGTGGGAGAACAAAGAAAAGTTTGGCGGCTGCAAAAAGGCCGCATCGGCATCCACCCAGAGAAGCGGGCGGTTTAGATCTTTGAGCTTAGTGGCAATAAACGAAGCTTTCTGTGCGCAATTTTTCTCCCAGCTGCCCAAAGAAGATAGAGGCTCTATGCGCGCTTCGATGGCAAACTTCGCGCAGGAGGCCCGCAAGCGCTCAGCCTCGCTTTCATAAGGTGTATTTTGGGTATAATAGGAAATGACAAGCGTTTGGTTGCTCATAATACGACAACCAAATACTTGAATTTTGCAATTTACAAAAGAAAAAAAGCCTATTCAAATAGATAATGGGCTTGAATCCAACGACGTTTGCCCCAACTACTATCAGAAGATTCGTAAACACCATCTATTTTGATTAGATTATTGGAAACGCATTTCTGGACGGCTAATTGAATTGAATTTGCATAATCATCCACCCATAGAATCGTATGAGGAGATGCAAGCGCCTTACAATGAATAATATCTCTTATGCAATACCAATAAGCGTGATTGCCATCAATGTAGATAAGATCAAAAATTTCTCCAGGATGATTTCGCACATACTCCGGCACAGTTTGATTAGAATCGCCTTTGATAAAATGACAGCGATTGCCATATCTCCTTTCGAAATATTCTTTAGAGGAGGAAAAATAAGGATGTGTTTGAATGTCGAAAGACAGAAAGCAGGAAAGATTAGGGCATGATCGAAAAAAATTCTCCGCACTATGTCCTGCGTTAAAGCCGATTTCTAAAATGCTTCTTATCTGAGGATATAGTTTTAACTGTTTTTGAAATTCACTCTTTTGCACATCGGTCATATATCCATCAATAGGACCTTTTGGAGTCAAATGCCAACCATAGCTGTGAAGGTAATCGTCTAAGGTAGCAGAACATTTAGCTGTAGATAAGTAATACTTCCACATGAGAGATTTGCGCTCATTTAAATTACTAATGCTCGAAAAACAAATAAGAAAATCCCCTGGGTGATAGCTGGCTTGTTCATTATCGCCGCAGACTTCATAAGCATAGGCATTGAAGTCTCTTTGCGGCAGCATGGTGACAAACCATTGACTCTGCACGGTTTCCGTATAAGCTTGGAGCATGGTTTCCAGTTCACATCCCCTGCTAGATTCTATCTGATGGGACGCTCCATCTAAAAAATCAAAAGACCAAGTAGACTTCTTGACGAGAAACGCATTGGGGCTTATGGAATCGGTAATGTAGTCATAGCAAAAAATCAAAAACGAATTAGCGTCGATAAAATCTTCTAAAGAAATCTGATCGTTCAAAATAAGAGATTCTTCGCTCGACCAAAACACCCAATCATATGCTTCTAAAGCGCCGCGAATGTTCTTTATTTTCTCCCACGAGAGAGAATGCGAAGAATCCGGAGATCCTCGATGGCAAATAAAATCGTATCCCCACTTTTTACAATAAGCTTCTTTGGAGAGAATGCCTGCCAGATGAAGGAAATAGGATTCTTCAGACACAAAAGTGACAACAGCTATTTTTGCCTCAGCAAAAGAGGCATAGGCGATGCATAAAAGCAGCGTCCAACTCAGCCCAAACCTTTTGATCATAAATCTCCGGCGCAAAGCAAAAAATTAATTTTTATCACAGCCGGAAATTGTTTGCGAAATTTATATGAAAATGACCTAACTAATTAAGTTTTTGTATCTGCGTGAGGACTGGTAATGCTCTATCACAATCTCTTCGCGAGAAATTTTTCCCTCATCAATGTCGAAAATTTTCGCATAAGCTATGGGCAACGGGCAAATCATCAAATCGCTTTGGACATTGAGAAGATGTGCAAGAGAGGTTTGATCCAGGCAAATCGGATCCTCTTCAAGAGTTAATTTCTCCGAACAATAGGCGCACCAGACTTCGACAAAAGCTAGGGAGCGCGGAGTGTAATTAAAAAACAAAGATCCCGCGTGATAGCGAAAACGGGGATCGCGGGTATTGTCCATTTCCCGGACTGCGAAATCCCAAGCGAGCAGTTGTGCAAAATCGGGCTTCTTTAAAAAGAGCGCGTCTACGTCCACCCAAAATACGGCTCGCTTGTGCTCTTCGAGCTTCTTCTTAATGAAAAAAGGCTTGAAGGCGCAATTGCGCGCCCAGGATTTGCGGTTAGGGACCTCTTCGATGTCGATATCGATTTCCAAATCCCTGCAGCTTTTCATAAACGCAAACGCGTCGAATTGATAGGGAGTATCTTCCGTATAAAAACTGATAACGAGCGGGCCTGAGTCTTGTTGGTTATGCGTCTTGACAAATTGCTGCATTTTAAGTACCTTTTATCTAGTGTACACGAAAGACAAATATGACTGCTTTATTGCCACTTGCCCTTATGGGCCCTTTCACTTCAGCGTATGCTCAATCTGATGTTTTTGGTAAATCCATTATTTTAGGGCTCGTTTTCCTCTCTTTGCTGTGCTGGATACTGCTGCTCTATAAAATCTGGCTCACTCGGCACGTCAAGCGCATATCGGCTATTTTTTATCAGGCTTACCGCAAAAATAAAGAAGACCTCCTCCGCGTGGAAATTGCGGATCTGCCTAGCCCCAAGCACCCTAAAGTGCCGCATCCCTTTGGTGAAATCTTTCTCACATTAAAGAGTAAGACATGCGAAATACTAAATAAAAATCTTTATTTCGCGCAAAAAGAAAAGGGACAAGTCCACCTTTCTCCCGCCGATTTGGAAATGATAGAGACGTGCACTTTGACAACTCTCTCCTCGCAAATTAAGGGACTGGAAAAAAACCTGTTCATTCTTTCGACCATTGTGACTTTGGCTCCGTTTTTGGGACTATTGGGAACGGTATGGGGGATACTGCTGACCTTTTCCGAGCTGCAGACAGGCGCTTCGATCGGATCAAATAGCGCCATCTTAGGCGGTCTGTCCACAGCGCTTGTCACAACCGTGTTAGGATTGGTCATCGCTATCCCTGCGCTCATTTCCTACAATTATTTAAAGACAACGATCAAAGATTACGCCTCGGACATGGAAGACTTTCTCTACGACTTGCTCTCCACCGTGGAGCTGCAATACAGAAAAGCAGATATTTAGTTTTATGCGCAAATTACGACAAGCCTACGCGTCCAAAGAGCATGCCGAAGAGGCCAGCATCAACTTGACTCCGTTGATCGACGTCGTCTTTGTCGTTTTGATTATCTTTATTCTTATCGCCCCTTTGCTCGAACTCGATCGGATTCAGCTCGCCTCGGCGGCTCCAAAGGACGCCCGATCAATGCAAACTGTGCAAGAAAATAGTCCCCTTGCCATCCGCGTGCACAAAGACAATACGATCTGGTTTAACAACAGGGCGGTTAGCGCCAAAGAACTCCTCCTTCTTTTGAAAGAGGCACACGAGAAAAACCCGCACAAGGTCCCGCAGCTCTATCACGACCGAAAAGCCTATTTCGAAAGCTATCAAACTGTGAAGAACGCTGCCGAAATGGCAGGATTTGAACAATTAGACGTAATCTTGCAACCCGGATAAAATTCTGTGGGTCAGAAGAGCACTGCACCAATAGCCTCTTTCGAAAGAGGTCTAATGAAGCTTTTGATCGGCAGCATCTGCCTTGCTCATGTGCTATTCTTGGGGCTGATGCTCTTTTTTTCTCCCTTCACTCCCAAAATCAAGCAGCACAAGCGCATCGCCGTTCATACTGTGATGCCATCGCCTCTTTTAGAGAACAAACCCCAGCCTGCTGCTGTTAAAACCGCCGCGCCAAAAAATATAGCTCCCGCCCAGACAAAAGCAGCAGCTAAAGTAACGGAAGTTCCTAAAAAATCCGTACCCACTCTCAAAAAAGAAGCTCCTAAAGCAGCTCAAAAGTCGCAGCCCGTCAAGCAGCAGCACGTTTCCTCAGCTCTTTTGCGGCAGCTCGAAGAAAGCATTGCTAAAATTGAAGATAAGAGCGATAAGAATAGGTTAAGCAAAAGCGCGCGCGCGCATTCGTCAACATATGTTCCCGCTCCGCTGCAGATGGATGCGCTGCGCGTAAATGAGGCTTTAAGCGAAGAAGATTATGTCCACTCTCTAACAAACCAGATGCATGCCTCTTTGCACCTCCCTGATTTTGGGGAAGTGAAAATAGAGTTGACCTTGCGCCAGGATGGAACTATTGCTAAACTAAGAGTGTTAAAAGCGGAAAGCGACAAAAACAGGCAGTATCTGGAGAGCCATCTTCCTCAACTTAAATTTTCTTGTTTAAAAGGCGCTTATGCAAAGCAAAAAGAATATACATTTGTTTTAAACTTCTGCAATGAACTATGAAAATCTTATTAATTTGCACTTTATTCTTTAATCTCTGTTTTGCGCAAAATAGCTCGGAGATTCGCGTGCATTTAGCTACGCAAAACCCTTTGCACCCGATTTATGTCGGGCGTCTGGATTCTTCGCAAGCCTCTTTGCCCGCACCCCATCTCAACACGCTGCAGGCCATTTTGGCCTTTGACCTCAACTATAACGGATCAACTAAAGTGTGTGCATCCTCTGTCGAAAAAGAGGAGCTTCTCGCAGAGCAAAATACAGCTGCCGCCTTGAACCCCACTACTTGGAAAAACCATGGCATCTCTTACGTTCTGCAATGGAAAATCGCGCAAAAAACCTTGAGCGCTTCACTTCTCAACGCGCAAACAGGATCGCTCAAGTCCTTTGGCGATATCCCCCTCTCGGGAGATCTCAACCTCGACCGCAGGCAGATCCACAAATTGGCAGACGGCATCTATAAAGCTCTTTTCAATAAAGCGGGCATCGCTCATTCGCGCATCCTCTTTGCCTTTCAAGTAAAGAGCGGACAGATGGAGGGAAAGGAATGGGTATCCGAAATTTGGGAATGCGATTGGGACGGGGCCAACTTGCGGCAAATCACCCAAGAAAAGAGCTACTGCGTACACCCTGTACTCCTGCCGCAAAATCAGCATTACGGCCATGACAATTTCCTTTACGTTTCTTATAAACAGGGCCAACCAAAAATCTATATCGCCTCCTTAAAAGAAGGCGTAGGCAAGCGCCTCATCGATCTCAGAGGCAATCAGCTTTTACCTGCCGTGTCGCGCGATCGCGATAAGATTGCATTCATTTGCGATGCCGCTGGGCGCACCGATTTATTTATCCAGCCACTGCACCCCTCGACAGGGGATATGGGCAAGCCCTACCAACTCTACTCTTACCCACGTTCCACAACGGCCTCCCCCACCTTTAGCCCGGATGGATCAAAAGTCGCCTTCGTCTCAGACAAGGACAGCGGCATGCGCATCTATATTATACCTGCTCTGCTGGCGGAAAAGCGGCATAATGCCGTCATGATTTCCAAGCAAAGTCGGGAAAATTCTTGCCCCGCCTGGTCGCCTGATGGCACAAAATTAGCTTATAGTGCTAAAACAAATGGTATACGGCAAATATGGATATACGACTTCGGCAGTAAGGAAGAGTGGCAATTGACATCCGGTCCCGGCAACAAAGAAAATCCCGCTTGGGCCCCGGATAGCGCGCACATAGTCTTTAACTCAACAGACGATAACTCTTCCGAATTGTACGTCGTCAACTTAAACCAGCCCGAAGCTATAAGAATTACCCGGGGATCTGGCAAGAAACACTATCCGACATGGGGTTTTCGTTAGAAAGATTAAAAAAGTGAGGAAAAAATGAAAACACGTCAAATCCTGATCATCTGCACCTATGCACTCACCTGTTTTCTCATGACAGGATGCAAATCTAAGAAAAATGGCACGGTATGGGATGATAATTCGCATACTACCGGCGGCTATAAGAACACTGCGCGCAACCTCTGGAACAACATGGTGGGCAATAATCAGGAGGATCCCTCCTTTTTTGGACCTACGGAAGAAGATTTTATCGCGCTCAACGACGATGATTTAAAAAAATCGACATTCATGGACGGGGCAATTCCCCAACCTAAAACAGAACCCGGTGATCGCAATAGCGGAATTCCGGGAATTGAAGGCTTTAAGAAACCCTCGGGCGAACTTGCAGGCATATTTAAACAGCTGCACTTCAATACGGATGATCACATCTTGCGCGCCAAAGAAGAGCTAGCATTAATTGAGCGTATTGCCGATTATCTAAAATCCCACAGAGATTGCTATCTTTTTATCGAAGGCCATGCCGATGAAAGAGGACCAGAGGCGTACAACCTCGCCTTAGGATCGCGCCGTTCCAACTACGTCCGCTCCCTTTTGGTGCAAAAAGGCGTAGACTCAGAACGCGTCCACACAGTTTCTTACGGCAAAGAACGCCCCGTTGATTTAGGCCACGGCCCGGATGCTTGGAGCAAAAACCGTCGTGCGGAATTTAGAATATTCCAAAAATCTTAAAAACTTGGAAAAAGATGACGCACACCTATCAACGGATGCTGATCTTTCTTTTTGCTGTTATCGCCCACTTTAGTCTCGAAGCGCGCGCTCTGCATTCTGACGCGCTTCTAGATGAGTTGCGGCTTGAGCTTTCCGACATAAAGCATGAATTGCACAGCGCGCGCATCGAAATCAACTTGTTAGAAGAGAAAATTGCCAAGCAAGAGCGATCCAAAAATGCGCATGCCCAAGACAAGGCGCAACTGCATTCAGGAGAGCAAAAAATCGCTGCGCTCGAAAAGCTCTTGGACAAAATCGTCAGCGATGTGCGCACGCTAAGTGCTCAAAATGCGAAAATAGCCACCAAAATCCAAGACCTAGAGATAGCCCTGGCAGCTCAAGATAAAAAATATGACGATGTCGCAAAACTTAAAGGGACGCTCTCCTCGATTTCCAAAGCCATCGGACAGCAGCCATCCAGCGGCAATACGCGCATCTATATTGTCAAAGCGGGCGATTCCCTAGAAAAAATCGCGCGCGCCCATCATACGACAGTAGACGCACTTAAACAGCTCAACCATCTCACCCATGATAAGATCATCATCGGCCAAGAACTAAAACTTGCGGATGAACCTAGATAATATTGCTATTCTCGATTCGGGCTTTGGCGGCTTAACCGCCATGCGGCACATCCGCGCGCTGATGCCCAATGAAAATATCATCTACTTCGGGGATACCGCGCATCTGCCTTACGGCAACAAAAGCCCGCAGACCATTGTGAACTACTGCTTGGAAAACATTCCCTTTCTTCTGGATAAGGGGATAAAAATCCTCGTGATCGCCTGTCACACGGCGTGTACGGCGGCTCTGCCTATTGTAAGAAAACATTTTAACATTCTTATTGTCGGCATCATCGAACAGGGCATTGAACAAGCCGTGCAAGCCACGCAAAACCAGCGGATTGGCGTGCTCGGCACGCGCACTACAATCGCCTCAGGAGTCTATCAGCGACAAATCCAGCTCCTATCGCCTCAGGCGGAAATACACGCGCTCGCCTGCCCTCTCTTCGTCCCTTTTGTGGAAGAGGGATATACAGACCATCCTATCACCTCACTTATGATTGCAGATACGCTGCGGCCGATTAAAAATAAAAATATAGACACACTCCTCCTCGGATGCACGCACTATCCTCTTCTCGAACCGCTGATCCAAAGGGAATTCAAGAACAGTGTTAACATCATTGATCCCGCAAAGGGCTGCGCGCTTAAAACGCGCCAGCTGCTCGCCGAGAATCAGCTGCTAAATCCCCAGCAAACCTCTCCCAACTACACATTTTATGTTACAGATGATCCCGACAAGTTCCGCCAACTAGGTAAAACTTTTATTAATTATCCGATTGAGACCGTCTTTAAAAGATAATTAGTGTTATAATACTCCGCATTATGAGCGCTATTACTTTAGCAAATCCTGTTGTACCACCTGCATACTGCGCAGTATCGGATTCCGCGGCTGTCCTCACCTTTTCTTGCTGTCCTTTGCTTAAAAAAATTTTTACAGCCTTTTGTAACGGGTTGCAACGTCTGATGGACTATATCCGCTCAGTGTTGGGCTATCCTCCTCGCGTCCTCACGGCGGAATATAGAGAAAACCGTATTCGCCATGGGGCGGAAAATATCAGTGCACGACTCGCTAAAGAATTGGCATACGCACAGCAGCAAATGCAAGCAGAGCCCGCTAAAGCCTTCCGCTACCGCCACGCCCCCGCAAACTTCCCCACTCATGAAGAACACGTGGGCAATTACCGCGTCGGAGTGTGCCATTTCCAAGGAAGGCGGGCCAACATGGAAGATGAGCATCTCGCTACTGCCTTTTCTGTAAACATCAATGGCACTATCTACCCCGTAACGCTCTTTGGCATATTCGACGGCCATGGCTGCAATGCAGCTGCGCGATACATAAAAAAGCATTTTGCCCAAAAATTAAACCAAGCGCTTGTGGAATTTAATCCGCGCGGATTGCACGACGAAGGGGTATGGAATGCGCTAAAAATGACGTGCGTGCGCCTACATCGCGATTACTGTATACGCTACCGCTCTAATCGTCCCGATCCTAGATTCGATATTTCTTTTCACGCAGGAACAACCGCTGCTGTAGCCATGATTTTAAATGGAAAATTATGGACGGCCAACGTCGGCGATTCGGGCATCGCCCTCGATCGAGGTCCCAACCACTCTCCCTTGCGACTCACATGGGATCAAAAACCTGAAGATCCTCGCATACAACCTGGAATTGAGCACCGCGGCGGGCAAGTAATTTGGAATGGAGTGTACCGCATCAATGGAGACCTCGGCTGTGGGCGCTCCATCGGGGACAACCGCTTAGAAGGCGCTAATAGCGCCCGTCCTAAAATTACAGCTGTGCCGCTATCGGAAATTCCTCCCCATAGCACCCTCTATATCTATTGCGACGGACTTTCCGACGTCACCAGCACATACCAGCTCTGCCAAGCCCGCCATCCTGGGCTGTCACCAGCCCAACACACGGGCAATTGCGTCTATTCCGCCTGGGCCGCCGGTTCTCAAGACAACATTTCCTTACTTACCATTCCAATATCATAATCAATAAAATTATACTTTCATTTTTAGAAAAGTTTATACCTTGACGAAATCCGTTAAAAGCAGCCACACTATTTCCTACAGTTTAATTATGAATCATTTTTTTGCATTTTTATATAGGATTTTTTATGGCTTCATTAACAACACCTGCGGTACAAAATTCGCCGCAACCAATTAGTCCGCTTCATTTGCCTGAAACAGATAAACAAAAAAAGGTACGTGAAGAGGTTACAAAATTTGAAAAGTTGACTCCTGATCAGATTAAAGAAATTTATGGGAATGTTCAAGAGGCTCAACCTGCAATTCAAAGAATTTTACAAGGCAATACTGCTTACGCTTCAAATTATTATGACAAAGGATTTGGACAAGAATTTTATGCTACCAAAGCATTTAATCTGATTCTCTCCGCAGCCACTTCACTGCTTTCTCTCCCAGCTCGCATTTTCTTCCTCGTTAAACATCTTTTCAGCAATTCGCCTAATCGCAAACTGCTTCTCGAAGATGACTGTGAAGCGTTTAAATCCATCTTTAAGTGCGTAGTCGTCGGGACCGTGCTTGGCGCAGCCAAGGCCGCCTTTGCTCTAATAGCCGACCCTCTCCAACTTCTACTTAGAGCATACTTAGGCTGGAAAGATCCCAACGGAAAAAGTGAACTTATTCTTGTAGACCCTCAACTGGGTTTTGCTGGATCCAAACAAGATATTCAAGTCAATGGGCAAACCTATCAATGGAGAGGAGGCGCATTACCTGTTAAGGGCGCATGGGACATTGTCAAACCTATAAATGCTATGCTTGAAAATATGAATCCACAGGAGTGCGAAGCTGCGGTATCAGAAGATACGCATCCTTTGGAACACGGCGCTACTCACATTATGCTAGGCGTGCCAAAAGATAAAGCTAATGTGGAACAACGGCCACTCAATGGCATTCCGGGTCAGCCTGCGTGGAACGTGCACTGCGTAAAAGATTCTCAAGAATGCACTCTGCTTCCTGGATTAAGAACGGATCTTATTACAGGCCCTCACGTTCAAAAAGGTCGATTCAGGTATGCTGATAGCAACGGCGCATTTGAAGATAACAATGGCGGCAATAGGACCGATCTAGCAACCGACCTCAGAAATAAAAACGTAAAAAATGTCTATGTAGGAGGTTTAGCAACAGATTATTGCGTTCTGCAAACCGCTCTGCAAGCTGTAAAAGAAGGCTTTAAAGTGTTCTTCGTAAATGATATTTCTAGAGGTATTGGCCTTCCTGCAGGCACAAATCAGACAACTGTTGATGTAGCTCTACAAAAAATGAGAGATGCCGGCATCCAAATCGTCAACTCTACTGATCTTATCGGCAAAGTACCTGCCTTTACCAAACCAGCTCAGCAGCCTCAGCAGACTTCTGCACCTGCTCACCCTTAATTTCCTTCCCAAAACATGCGCCGCACAATCCTTACGCGGCGCATGTTTTCCATAAAAATTTTTAGAATAGATCTGAGAGACTGTCCATTAACTAAGGCTTCGTCGATTTTGGGGTTCTTTTTAGCTGATTCTTCTCAGTCATAGGATTCTTCCTGTGGCAAGCGAATGTATCAAAATCACTTCTTTACTTAAATACTTAAAAAAGTAAACAGCGCGCTATATCGATCAGTGTTTTGTTAAATATTTGCTTAACATAAAACACACATCGCGCTTATACTTAAGTTTTCAGGGCGTTCTCTGAATTTAAATAGTTGAACCTATTGATGCATTTTTTATCGATAAAATACTATTTAAATAGGGGGAAAAAAATCTGCGAGGTATGGATGAGCCACAAGAAGAGAATACTATTGATTGAAGATGAAGAAGATATTGCCGCTCTTATCAAATTACAAGCAGAAGTCTCTGGATACAAATTGCATGTCGAGGTAGATGGCCTCAATGGATACCGCGCCATCGAACGGGAAAAGCCCGATCTCGTCATCCTCGATATCATGCTGCCGGGGCAAAATGGCTTTGACGTCTGTCGTAAAATGAAGGCAAACGCGGAGCTGCGCAATGTGCCTGTCATCATCCTCACGGCCAAACGCGAAGAATTGGACATGGTGCTAGGCCTGGAGCTGGGCGCCGATGATTATGTCGCCAAGCCTTTTTCTCCAAAAGTGCTCTTTTCGCGCATTAAAGCAGTGCTCAGAAGATCAAAAGAAGCGGAAAAGAGCCCCAAAGTCATCACGTTTGGGGAGTTCACGTTAGAGCCGGACCGCTATTTATTGCGCAGGGGAGAAAAGCTCATCACTATAACTTTGTCGGAATTTGGGATTTTGCGCCGCTTGCTGATCAATCGCGGCAAGGTCTTGACGCGCAATCAACTGCTCGACGACATTTACAACGACGACTCCTTTATCGTAGATCGAAACATCGACGTCCATATCGCCTCTTTGCGGAAAAAATTAGGGCCCAATTTTGATTGGATTGAAACCGTGCGCGGCGTGGGCTATCGGTTTCGGGAAGAATCTACTTATGCTCTGAGTCTCAGAAAGTGACTTTTTTTAAAAATGCAGGGGAAAAACGGTACGCCTTTTTTCCTGTCTACCTCACATATTTCCTGGATAATTTTGGCCTTGCCATCATTTATCCAATCTTTACTCCCATTTTTCTCATTCCCAACTACTTAATTCCAGCTCCCTATTCCTTTTTTCATCGCACAATCATCCTTGGGCTAGTAATCGGCGTCTTTCCCTTTGCTCAATTTATAGGAGCGCCCCTGCTCGGGCAATTTTCCGACTGCTACGGCCGCAAGAGAGCTTTTTATATCACCATTTTGGGCACCGCAATCGGATATACCCTTACGGCATATTCCATTTTAATCCACTCTTTGTTTTTGGTATTTTTGAGCCGTTTTTTAACAGGGCTATTCGCAAGCAATTTGACGCTCTGTTTGGCGGCCATTGTGGATATGAGTCCCGATGAACCCTCGCGGACGCGCAATTTTGGACATATCGCAGCCATCGGAGGCTTAAGCTTTATCGTCGCTATCGCCATGGGCGGCATCCTATCCGATCCCTCTTTTGGCAAATACTTTAATCCCAGCTTTCCCTTTTGGGTCACCGCCGGTTTGGCCTATATCAATTTTCTCTGCATGGTGCTGCTCTTCCGCGAAACACTGCGCACCACTGCTTCCGATTTGCAATTTTTTAAAGGGATGCATAACATTTGGACGGCACTGAGAAGCAAAGAATTGCGCGCTCTTTATATGGGCAACTTCTTTTTCATGCTGTCGTGGGTTGCCTCCATGCAATTTCTGCCGACCTTTCTCATCAAGCACTTCCATTTTACCACTTTTTCCCTGACCCTTGCTCTCGTCGCGATTGGGATAGTGTGGAGCATTGCCAATGTGGCCATTAATCGGCGGCTGGCAAAACGCGTCATCCCCGCGCGCACTTTGCAAGTCTGCCTCTTTTTTCTCTGCATGTGTCTTCTAAGCACTATTTTTGCCAATAGCTTAAGCCCTTTTTTATCTCTCTTTTATCCCGCTGTCTGTTTTGCATCCCTATGCTGGACAAATAGCTTAGCCAACGTTTCGCTCAACGCCCCGGACACCATTCAAGGCAGTATCTTAGGGATCAACCAATCGATGACATCGCTTGCAGCTATGCTCGCACCGCCGCTGGGCGGTTTTTTCGCTGGAGGGGGAAAAGGCTGGCTCTTCAGCTTTACGGGATGCAGCGCTCTTCTGGCCTTTCTGATTATCAGTTATGCCAATCACATGTATAAAAAAAATCTTGCACAACGTTAGTTAACCAGTGTACAAGCATCTTTAATATAATCGTAGACCCGGGAGCAAAAGATGCGCAACAAAGTGAGCACGCTGTTGTTATTATCCATCCTCATCGCAGGCTGTGAAACCAAAACGGGAACAGGCGCCCTGGTCGGAACCGGCGTAGGAGCTGGCGCCGGAGCCCTTATTGGAGGCGGGCAAGGGGCTTTGATCGGAGGCGCCGTAGGAGCAGTCGGCGGTGCGATGATCGGTTATATGATGAGCAGCGAAGAGAGACAGACTATGCAGCGCACCTCTCCGCAGACCTTGCGAAAGATCGACAACAATCAGCAGCTGTCCATCCGGGATATTGAAAAAATGTCGCAAGCAGGCATCAGCGACAATACGATTATCGGAGTCATTGATTCCACGGGCAGCGTATACCGTCTCACTTCAGCCGACGTTGCCGAACTCAAAAGAGCCGGTGTATCGCAGCGCGTCATCGATTACATGCTGCAAACCGCCTATTAAATATACCGAGGTAATTGCAAGAATTGATATAGTGGCTTATATTAATTCATTAATTACCACAGAGAACACTGAGGCGGCTTAGAGACTGTCCACTAACTAAGCTTCTGTCGCTTTTGGGGTTCTTTTGAGCCGATTTTTCGATTCATTTTGTGGGGGTTGTATCAAACTTCGTATACTACCACCACAAAATGAATTAAAAATCGGCCAAAATAATCCCCAAAAGCGACAGAAGCTTAGTTAGTGGACAGTCTCTTAACGCGGCAAAAATATGGCCTTTTTATTATTTTTTTTGCAGCGTTAAGCCGCCTCTGTGCTCTCTGTGGTTAAAAATTATTCCCGTTTGATTGCTATGCATACTTTTGATAAAGCGCTGTTTGAAAAACACGTCCAGACCTTTGCCGCACCTGCCGTAGATGTATTTAAACAGATCACGCGGCATTATGCCTTGTTCCACATCTCTTTTTTTCTCATCGGACTCATCGAACTCTTCGCGTTTATCCTCTTCTTCTCTTTCTTTACGCGCTCTGCCATTTTTGCTGTTACAATAGCTGGATTGTTCTTTACCGGATTTGCCTATTTCGTCCTCTTATTTTATTTTCAGGCCAAAAAGCCGCAGCAGCTCCTCGAATTGCGCAACGCCTTTGCGGCGCAATGTAAAACAGCTGTACCTTTCAAAGAGGGGGAGCATGCTTACCACACAGCGCATATACACGCACTCTATCATCTGTTTTCACAATTCCACAGACATGAGTATAGCTATTATCCGCTGCCGGAGAATTGGAAGACGCTTTCGCTTTTGACAAAAAAATTCAGCGTCTGGACGTACTGGAAAGATGTGCTTAACATCAAGGAGATCCTTTTGCTGATGATCATTCAGGAATACGTCGCGCTCGTCAAGCTCAAACCCTCTGATTTGGAAGTGCATTCAGGACTTGCCACTGCTTTTGGAGCTTTGGCCAAGCTCTACATGGATCCTCGCAAAAGCGCGCCGGAAGAAGAGCACCTTTGGGTGTCGCCCGAGTACCATTCGGCAGCCATGCGCGCAAAATTTGAAAAAGCTGCTCATTGCACCATTGAGGAATTGCGTATTTTGGACACCTACGCACCTAACGATCCTTGGGTGCATTTCCACCTCGCTTCGATTTACAAGGATTTGGCCTGGGTCGACAAGGAGATTGAAGAATATGAGGCCATTCTCTCCCTGGCGCCTAAAGATCAGGAGATCCTCTTCCGTTTAGGGGTGCTCTATTTTTCCCAAGGGAGAAATGCCCATGCGCTCGCTCTGTATGAAAAACTCAAAGAGAGCGCGCCTGCGAAAGCTGAAGAACTTCTAGGTCACTACGGCGCTGCCTTCGTCGATCTCGAGTCTGAATTCGCTTGTGTATAATCAAAAAAATTATATCCTAAGTATTTATGTTTAACATTTTCCAATCGGCGAGGTAGCGCATGAAAAAAAAGTGGATAGTCTTGAGCGGCCTGCTCTCCCTCATCGGTACGTTGTCCGCCCAAGATAAAGTCTCTTCTTTGCAAGAAGGCGTGGAGCTGAGAAGAATTGCGGAATACTGCAAGGAAAAGAATTTTTACGCCGTAAAAACACACGTTAATAACTTTCTGACCAAATTCCCCCATAGCGATACTAAACATGCTCTGCATGCCATGCTAGGGGATGTCTACTTTGCAGAATCCGATTTCAGCGCCGCGCTCAATGAGTACAATAGCATTAAAAAGCAGGAACTGTGGATCAAAACGGAGTTCCGCCGCATCCATTGCCTGCATCAGCTCAAGCGCTATGAAGAGCTGATCGATGCTACGCTTGCCTTTATTAGAAATGAGCACGCCTCACCGCAAGAGTTGCCCGCCTTGCGCTTTCAACTCGGCAATGCCCTTTTCCAACAGTCCTTTGCGGCAGAAGATCAGGAAAGCAAGACCAAACTGTTGCAGTTTGCAAAAGAGCAATTCAAACTCATAGGCCAAACAGAGTACCAGGATCAGGTTTTAGTCCCTCTAGCTCTTGTTCATACTTGCTTAAAAGAGTATCCACAGGCAGTTAAAATCTATACCTATTTAAGCGAAAAAGACTCCAAAAATAAAGAGGAATACCTCTTGCAAATGCTGCAGTTGCAACTGCGTTATGACAAAGATGGCGCCATCGAAACGTGTCAGAAGATCTACACATTGGATGGGCCTGCCGCCTCGCAAGCCGCATTTAATCAACTCAGCCTGCTCTTTCAGGAAAAGCGCTACCGCGACCTGATTCACTTTCAAGACAAGGCGATAAAATACATCAGCAAAGAGCATCTGCCCCTTGCGCATTATTTCATTGGAAGAGGCTTGTTCCATATCGGAGACAACGCTCGCGCGGCAACACATTTAAATAAATACCTCTCTGCGCAAAGCGAAGAAAATCACGGACGGCTCAAAAATGCGCTGCTGACGGTTTTGCACTGTGCTAAAGAGAGCGAAAATAGCGAGCTTTTTGAAAAGACGCTATCCCAAATCAAAGAGAAATTCCCCAAAGACCCAGAGACTGCAAAAGCCACACTGCTGCATGCACAGCTCTGCAAACGCCAAGGCAAAATCCACAAGGCTATAGAAAATCTGCAAGAGCTATTGGATGACTTTAGCGATCTCTCCCAACGCGACAGCATCCTTTACGATTATGCCATGCTCCTTGCAAAAGAGCATAAATGGATGGAGAGCGCCTCCGCCTTTGAAACGTTTATTAAGAAGTTTTCCTCACATCCCCAGTGCCACACCGCATGGCGCCATCTCATTCAATGCAAACAAAACTGCGTGCACAAAGCCACACCCGATACACTTTTTGTCGCGCGCGAAGAGCTCGGGAATACTTTAAATCGAGCCCTTAAGGAAAAAGCCATCTTCTCTGCAGAAGAACGGCGCACGCTGCGCTTTATTTATGCCCGCACGCTCTACGAAATTCAAAAATATGATCGCGCCTTGGGAGAGCTTGCCGAATACGTGAAAGATTATCACGACGATCACAGGGTAAGCGAAGCCTATCTACTCGTCTCCTTATGCCACTATTATGGGACACAGGATTTAGACCTTTTCACAAGCTATGCCGAAAAAGCGCTCGCCCTGCAGCCGAACCTTCCTGAAGCCGCACTACTGCACGTCAATCTCTTCAATACTTATTTGTCGCAAACGGAAAAAAAGCATGTGCATGAAAAAAATGAAATGCTTCTCAAAGCCGCGGATCACCTCTTCCAATGCCTAGACCATCCCATGAAAAAGGACAATCAGCTATGGCTTGCCAATTTCTACTTCCAAAATTTTAAAGAGTCGCAATATCCCACGACCGCTTTCTTTTTAGAGCGCTCGATTTCCGTTTTGGAAAAAATTCTTCAATTTAATCCCATCACAGCTCAATTAAAAATTCCCGATGATGCGTATGAAATGGAAGCCGAGGCGATCAAACTCGCCGAGCTTTATAATGCGAAAAGCAAACATATGGAGCGCATCACCTTGCTGCAATCGCTTATCGAAGAGTACAAGCGGCATACGGAATACGCATGGAAATACCAGCGGCTCGCCCATTTCGAACTCGCAATGGCTTATAAAGAAAATAAGCAATATGACAAGGCCCTTAAAGTCTATTCTTTCTTGATCGACTCCTCCTCGCACTCTCCCTCTTATTTTGCTACGGCAGCACAATTGGAAAAGACGCTTTTAGAATTTTCTCTACTCAAGGCAGATCAGAAAAAAGAAACTTCCAAAGAAATGCAAGATATCTTTGATGCTCTTAAGGACCTAGAAATCAAACGCAAGCTCTTCTCGGAGCCTTGCCATCTTGAAGCTGGACTTTCCTATATCGATATTATTGCAGGTTCGCCCTCGACAGAGCAGGAAATTGAGCGCAAAATCCTACTGCTTTCGCAACTGCAGGAAAACTTTTCCGCTTTAGACGATCCATTGGTGACGCAGTATCTCTCCACCAAAGAGGAATTTCCAGAAAAGCACCAGCTCCTCCAGCAGTACATGCAGCTCATCGCCAGTGATATGATGTGCTTGAAAGCCCAGCTGGCCAAAACGCGCGGGGAAAAGGAAAAGAGCCTCGAGTTCAGCCAGCAAGCTCAGGATCAGCTAGTCACGCTGTCCTCCCATACCGCATTACATGCTCGCCTTAAAGAGCGCGTAGAAAAAAGCAGAGAGGCGTTAAAACAGATATTATGAGTGAACTTGCTAATAAAACACCTAAAAACAATGCTATTCTAATCGCATCACTTGCAGCATCGATCGGGTTGCATATTTTGGGCGTCTATTTCTTGATGACCCATCCGATGATTTTTCGCTATTCGCTCCGCTCGCTCTTTGGAACCTCGACTCCCTCTCCTGATTTCCTGGATAGTCCGGTGCTACTCGAAAAAAATCGCGTTGTTAAAGAGGTTTTTGAACACATCCTCGTGCTCTCTCCGCATCTGCAACAGCCATTTGATCTCGTAGAGCTTCCGCGCGGAGTGTCCCTTGCGCCGAGCAAAGAAAGCGAAGAGTACATCGCTTTTTGCACAAGAGAATCGCAGGATGCCGCCCTTCAAGAAGACAAGTGGACCTCTTCCACCCTCTCCACGCAAGACTACGCAGCAGACTTTGAAGAACAAGAACTCCTCGCTTTAAATAGCGACGCCCCACACCTGGCGTTGGATCTGCACATACAGCCCATCGTAGACTCTTATGCGATCGAACAGATCGCTATCCCTTCTGAAGAGGCGATCTACATTATCGATCCTATAGCAGTAGCAGTCCCGGAAAATCTCATCGCCACCGCAGAGCCGCAAGATAGTGCGCAGCAGATTGCAGAACATCTCTTTGCACGCTCTTTGCCCCATGAGGGCATCTTTGATCCCGTTGAGGAGAAGAACCTAGAGATAGACACCTCCTTGGGAATACACAAATTGGGCGAGCCGATCCCTTTCTTTTCGCATCCGCCCCTTGCGAAAATGCAAGAAGTGAATCTGCATTTTACTTCTCTTGCTGATGATCTGGACAGTTACCTGCCTTCTTGGGAGAGCGCCGTGCTCTGGAACGACGACTTCGATGTCGACATCCGCTTCCTACCCCATCCCAAAGAAAAAGGCTACATCTTTTCCCTTGCGCTTACGCCCAACTTCGACATCAGCCAGTACAGCTTAAAGCACGATATTTTATTCCTAATCGATCGCAATGCGCGCAAGCACCGCTTTGAAGTCTTTAAGCGCGCCGTGATAAAAGCCCTCGCCAGCTTACAGCAGGGCGATAGTTTCAACATCTTTATCATCGATAAGAAATTGACCCGCTTTCACGCTAAAAGCTTGACCGTAAACCAAAAGAGCATTCGCGCCGCCGAGCATTTCCTGGAAAAGCAATCCGATGACACCCTCTTTGCCGCAGGCGACATCTATTCTTCTTTGGAAACCCTGTTACCCGAAATCCCCGAGACCGAGGGCATAGTGCATTCCGCCATTCTCGTCACAGATGGCGCTATGCACTTAAGCACAAAAAAACAGCAGCAGGTTTTAAACAATTGGATTGAAAACAATAACAATAAATTATCTCTATACACTGCCGCCGTAGGGCAAAGTAATGATCTGCTCATGCTCGATCTGTTAAGCACCATTAGCGGAGGGAGGCTGCTCTGGTCGGACACCCACGCCTCTTTCCCCAGAAAGCTAGCTAAGCTCGTTCTCGACCTCAAAGATCCCATCGCTACCGATGTCATGATCGACGCCATCCCCTTGCACCCCCATGCTCATGTGACCCTTGCGCACTCTGTTTTCCCCAATCCCACCCTCTTCAGCCATCAGCCTTATGTCGTCTTGGGAAGCATCGACGTCCCTGGCCCCTTTGAACTCATCATTCAAGCCCGCCATAGAGATCAATGGGTGGCGATCAAAAAGACCATTTCCTTTATCGATGGCTCCAAAGCCGACCGCACGCTCAATGACCAATGGTCCGCTGCAAAAAGCCTGCACTCCTACGTCGGCTTTTTAAGCGATGGCAAAAGCTCCCACCTGAAAGAGGCCCGCGATATCCTTAAAAAATCGCGTAGCGATCTCACCTTAGATTAATACTTTTGCCCTGCCCTAGCCCTACCCCAAAAAATCTCGCATCCTTATAATGGCACGCTCTAGGCAGGGGCAGAGGATGAAAATAATAGGAGGGAAATACCGCAATCGCCTGCTCAAGGCGCCAAAAGGGGTAAAAACGCGCCCCACCCTGGCCATTCTGCGCAAGGCGGTATTCGACATGCTGCAGCCAGTAATTGTGGACGCCCATTTTCTCGATCTATTTGCGGGCTCGGGACTTATGGGCCTTGAGGCCTTGAGCCGGGGTGCGGCGAAGGCGACCTTTATCGATTCGGATCGCGCCGCCGTGCGCTGCATCGAAGAAAATGTCAAGCTCCTCAGCCTGAAGCAGCAAGCCAACATCTACTGCTGCGATGCGCTTTCCGCCTTGCAAATAAGCGCAAAAAAGCACATTGCTTTCGATATCATTTACATCGATCCCCCTTATCAGCTTTCACAAACAACTCCCATTTTAAAAGAAATTCTTCTATTTTTAGAGACACATCCTTTACTAAACCCAGGAGGAATTGTCATGGTAGAAGAATCCTCTCCGGCTACTTTGCCCATCCCCGAATTGCCCCTGACCGCGCTGCGCTATGACAATACGCGAAAATTTAGCGATTCCCTTCTTCATAAGTACCAATTTGTTGCAGGAGAAGCCCCATGAACGACACTACTTTGTGCCCTTGCCATAGTGGCAAACTCTATCGCGATTGCTGCAGGCCCTATCACTTGGGCAAGCTGCCGGAGAACGCGCTGTTTTTGATGCGCTCGCGCTACTGCGCCTATGCACTGCATTTGGCTGATTACATTATGCACACCACCTTCCCCAAAGAGCCCGCGCAAGAAGGCGATCCGATGCAATGGAAAAGCGATATCATCGCCTTTTCCCAGGCAACGCAGTTCCAGGATTTAAGCATTATCAAGTTTATCGATGGACCTCAGGAAGCATATGTCACATTTACCGCCCACCTGAAACAAAAGGACATCGATGCGACCTTTACGGAAAAAAGCCATTTTGTAAAAGTCGATGACTGCTGGCTTTATGAAAGCGGCCAGATCCTTAATACCTGAAGTTTGGACTGATTTCACTTGCTGACGCTCGCGAAATTAGTCCAAACTTCAGATTCAAGAAAGCTGACATTTGCTTGCATATACCCAAACAACTTGAAAAATTGGAGATTTGGCAAGAAGGCTCCTCAGATTTTTTATCCCGCACGCGCGGCAGTGCTTATAGACACAGCGCAAGTGCGGGATAAAAAATCTGAGGAAAAGCCGGCGCAGCCAAAATCCAATTTTTCAAGTTGTTTGGGTATAAATAGCCCCTAACTGTGCCGCTAGCGTGCCATGGATCTAAAAAGCTAATGCTTAAAATGAGGTGCTATTTTAAACTAAAAACAAATATGCGAGAGTTATGCTGAACAAGAAACCATGCACTTTGACTTGGATTAAGAGGCGGGCTTTGCCAGTTTTGAAAAAACATGCGGTGAAACGGGCTGCAGTATTTGGGTCATTTGCACGTGGCGAGGCGAGAGCCAGAAGCGATATCGACCTTTTGATTGAATACAAAGCCAAGGATAAATCTCTATTCGATTTAGTGGATTTAAAAGCTGAGTTAGAGTACGCGCTAAATTGTAAAGTTGATATTGTCACGTATAACTCGATCTATTCGGGAGTTCTCAAGCAGATTCTCGCTGAGCAAATTATTATCCTGTGAAAAAGAATCCAAAGGTCTTTCTCGAGCACATTCAAGAATCGATCCTCTTGATCGAAGAATATGCGACAGGATTGTCAAAGGCTGATTTTCTCAAAAAGCGCTTTTTACAGGACGCAATCATCCGACGTCTTGAAATCATAGGAGAGGCGGTTAAGAATCTGCCTATGTCTTTTCGATCAAAGCATACGCACATACCTTGGAAACAGATAGCGGGAATGCGCGATATTTTGATTCATGAATATTTTGAGGTGGACTTAGCTCTCACGTGGCAAGTGATTAAGAAGGAACTTCCTCCATTAAGAAGCATCTAGCTGAGATTCTGAACTCAGTCGATGAGTCAGACTAATGTGATTTATCCTTGCATCCGGGCCTAAAGTCTTTTAAAATTGCCATTTTTTAGACCACCAGGAATAAAATTTATGGCGTTAAAATCGACTCGTGCAAAAAAGACAAAAGTAGAAGTTGAGCAGGAATTTAATCAACTGACTGAAGCAGTCGAGCGTATGCAGAATTTAGATTCCTCTAAATCTGATATGATTGAGCAAATCCGCGAAGGAGAAGTACGTGCGGCTGTCAGCGAGATCACAGTTGAAGTTATTTCTAAAAAAGTTTCAGAACTCAATCTCGAAATTTCAAGAGCACTTTCTGGACTATCTGAGAAGATGCTTCAAGAGGTTCAACTACTGGGTTCGCTAAAAGATGCTGTAGCAATCGAATCTAAAGAAATACAACGATTGCATGGAATCGATGTTGCGGCAACGGGTGTTGACCAAATGCTTGTAGACTTTCGGCAAAAAAAGATGAATTGCACGATGGAATTAGAGCAATTGAGCCAAGAATTGACTAGGCAACAAGAAAAAAGAGAGCAAGAAGAGACCGAATATAATCAGCAACTTACGAAAAGTAGGGCCCGAGAAAAAGAAGAATATGAGTATAAAAAGAATGTAGAACGCAAAAAATGGCAAGATCAATTTGAAGAAGAAAGTCGTGTTCGGGAAAGGCAAAATCGTGAAATGCAAGAGCAGTTAGAAAAAAATTGGAAAGAGATGGAAGCATCTTTCAAACTGCGCGAAGAAGAATTTTCCGCATTGAAAAGAGAAACAGAGCAGTTTCCCACACGTCTTGCCAGTGAGTGCGCAAAGTCTGTTAAGGAAGCTGTCAAGGATGCTGAATCAAGATATGCTCAAGACATTGAACGACTCAAGCGCGATTTAGTCATTGAAAAACAGATGTCGGAGTTGAAGATCAAACAGTTTCAGGAGTTGTTGACAGCCGCTCATGCCCAAGTAGGTACATTACAGTCACAACTGGATGAAGCAAAGCGTCAAGTTCAAGACATAGCAGTAAAAGCTATAGAAGGCGCTTCAGGGGCGAAAGCATTGAATCATATCAATCAAATTGCAATTGAACAAGCGAAAAATAGAACACAGCCATGAAGATTTAATGGTAGGGACTACCCACACGGTGACTGCATCTCGGGGGCTTTCGCTTTTAAAGCCATTTTCCCTGAGCCTTTGGGGGTGATTAATCAGCGTGAATTTGAACGTCCGTCATCTCTCGGATTTCGTATTGTCCATTAGAAACTACAAACTGTATACCCAAACAACTTGAAAAATTGGGTTGTGGCTGCGTTGACTGTTTCTCAGATTTTTTATCCCGCACTTGCGCCGTGGCTATAAGCACTGCCACGCGTGCAAGATAAAAAATCTGAGCAGCCTTCTTGCCAAATTCCCAATTTTTCAAGTTGTTGGGGTATAGAATTGCAAATTCCTTGCACTCGCCATGAGAATAGAGCATCTTTTTCTGTGATACTCAAGCAAACACAGGAAGAAGAGCAATGAAGAGATACAGTGTTTTCATACTCACTTCCATTAATCTGCTGCGAATTTGTTCAGCGTTTCTACAAAAAGAAGATTATCGACTAAGTCATATAAAAAAACAATTTGCAGCTGTTCAAGAGTTTTGCGCACTTTTTCTCTCTTTTGTACATTCGTTTCTTTCCAATTCTCTAATAGCCACTGGATATGCTCTCTTCTGTGCTGCTCTCTTTCTTCATTTGTCAACTTAGTGCCGTATGCAAGCTTGATCCTTTTTGGCCTTGGAGTCAATCCAAGTAAAGGAAGTCCATGAGAATTATCCGGCGGCAGATCATCCTCTGCAGGAGCTTCTGCATCAGAAGTAAGTTCAACGGAAAAGGGTGTTTTGCGTTTGATGCATTCTATCACATTTTCCATCGCCGATTTCTGATAGGGCTCTTGCGATGCGGGTAAAAAGCCTTCTAAGAAGAGTTTTTGCACTTCTTTAATAGGATGTTTAGATAGCCAAGTGTATAAGTAATGCTGTTCCTTTACGGCATAGAGAGCAGGCTCGCCCATCGCAAATTTAGCTTGAACCAAAAGCTGTTCAAATGGAGTAAGATCGAGCGTTGTCGGAGAGGAGTAGAGCGCACTCTTGTCGATTGTGGATTTTCCTATTTCATAAAATCCATCGCCGTAGTTCATGGCATGCAAACGCGGGGAGATGAGCGCAATATTGTAGTCCAGTGTACTGGGATCGACAGATTCCTCCATGCGTGCTTTATATAGAATCTTGCGGCAGGCTTCCGCCTCTTTTCGCGAAAGCAATAGCAATTGGATGTGCGATGGATTGTGTTTGTCTTGAATGAATAAAGCCCATTCTAAATACTTTTGGGATCCGTAAAACGGAATGCCATCTTTATTGGAACAGGCCACATTCAAAGAGACATGTAGCTGTGGGCTAAACAGCTCTCTCAATTCTTCATTAAGAGCGCTCTGATCTCCTGCTGCCTTGCCCGATAAAGCAAGAGCATGAGTTAAAGTGAGGAATGGCTTCGTGTTTTGAGGCAACTTAGGATCGAAACTTGCTAAAATGTTATGTCTTGATTGCCTGATCTCCTCTTGTAAATGATCCGCATCTTGCCCTTTGATCTTAGAGGCATCCCATTCTAAAGGAGCAAAAGCACCCTCCTTTTGCCAAGCTGCAAATTCAGCAAGAGGATGGCCGCGGCACCAGTCAACATAAGGCAAATTGCATACCCTCTTAGACTTTTCGCTTAATCCCGTTCGACTAATCGTGACATTCTGATCTCTTTCTTGATTTTGTTCTTTTTCCTGCTGAATTTCGACTTCCATTCCTTGAGAAAGACTTGCACGACTAGGAAGGGTGGGAGAGATAATGCATTGTTCAGGTGCAGTTGCTGCTATAATGAGTTTATTCATGGGACCTATAAACAAGTCGATTTCTGGTTTAAAGATGTCGGGATTAAAATCTAATTTATCCGCCGGAGTGTACTTGGCAATCCAATTCTCAAGTTGCTTTTCGAGCTGTTTCACATAATTCAGCAGCACATCTCTAGCATTTTCCAATATGCGCGGCTTGCCATATTGATCGTAATAGGCTTCATCATAGCGCGAAATCATTATTTCATCGAGTTCCCACAGAGCTTTCTGTGTAAGGGGTTCATCTCCATTACGCGTTTCCCATGTCCAATAGACGAGCTCTTGACAGAGGCGTACAAACTCCATATTGATTTGTTGGAAGAGTGCTTTACAATTGTCCTCCAGCTGCTTGGAAATCTCTACGTGCTTGACATAGGAGAATATCTCTTGCTGTGTTAAAATCAACATGGACCATCCACGCAAGTTGAGTATAATCTTAGTAACTTCTTCTGGTATCACAAGTTTTACAAACTGATTCTGCTCCAGCCCGCGCATGCGCCAGGCCGCTTGGACAAATTGCTGCAGGGTTGTCTCTTTGTTGATCGTCATCCAAGCGATCGCCAAAATGTCTTGTTTGATGTCCGTTCCAGTGCAGTGTAGTTGATCATAGTAAGTAAAACGACGGGAAGGATCATCGCTGGCAGTAGGACTGTAGAGTTCAGGCTTAGGGTTTCCTTCTTTTAAGATAAGCCTTTTATTCTTATCAAAATAGACAACAGAGGTAATGGCCGGATTTTGTTTTTTACCAAATTCCAACAGGATTGTCGCAAGACGTCTGGGAGGAATATCTTTGAAAAGCGCTCCGGCATCGATCAAAGCCAAGGGAGGAGATGAGCCGGGAGTAACAGTATTGAGTAGATGCACAAGTTGCTCTTCTTGCGAAGCTGCGGGAGCCAAACTAATGGGAGGCGGCCCTTGCTCCAAGCAGACGAGCGCTCTTCCGACGATGGTCGGATCGGTGTGGACTTCAAAACGGCTATGGAAAGTATGCTGATCTTTTTTCACTGTGCCGGAAATACCGATCACATTTCCAAACAACCCGACAAGGGAATGCCCATTGCTGCGGATATAGGCGGGGAACATGAGAATAGAAGGAAGAATGTACTTGCCGATAAAGAAATTGAGTTTGCGCGGGTCTTGGTTGATGCCAGCAGCGATATCGGCAATATCCTCAGGAAGCAGCGTCCCGAGATTGGGATATTTTTTAAGAAGTTGAGGTCCTAAGAGCGTGGCGTATTCTTTATAAGTAACGGTGTGGCGCATATCCGTCAAAAGAGGAGATGCATCTATTTCCAAGCAGGCTTTTTCCCTGCATTGCGTGATAATATTTTTTAATAGCTGTACGGGGATACCAAGTTTGTGGTAACTTTCATAAGTCAAAGCCATATATTCATCGTAGCAGGCAAATTGTGAATTCACCTGAGGCGCGCGCGCGCCTTTCCAAGGAACAGGCAGAAGAGACTGCTCTTCATTTTTTTTAGGGGGGATCAGGCCATAGCTTTGTTCGTAGATCTTTCCAATACAGCTGGGCAAAATGACGTGAAGCTGTTTTTTAGCATAAGAAAGGGCGTTTTTGGAGCGCTCATTGAGATGGTCGGGTAATTTGATCAATGACCCTTCGGGTGCTTTGAGAAACGCTTCTATCTGGTCTCTATCGCTTAAGGAAAATTCTATACCGGCTTCTAAGAAAGTCTTAGAAGAAAGCAGCTCTTTTGCCATCTCTTCAATCAAGAAAGAAGTGTGTGTTTCCTTAATATAGGACTCAGCTGTAGGAGCGCGCTCTCTGGACCACTCGAAATAGACCTTCGAGGTAATGGGCTTATGAGTAGTTAAAATGTCAAAACACGCTTGCGTAAGGGTCCGGTATACCGAATCAATAGGCCTTGCCTTGTCCAAAGATTTTAAGACTTCAAAGGAGCACCTGAGTTGCATATCCACTTCGTCTATAATGGCCTTAGAGTCTAATAGTAGAAGCTGTTTCACCTTTACAAAGGCGTTTAAATGCTCTTTATTAAAATTGTCTGTCGCACTAAAGCATCTTCTTTGCAGCTCGAGATCCGCTAAATAAAAGTCGTGTAGCTCTTTTGCCGTCACGACAATAAATCCTCGCTGCTTTTTGATGCGATTTATCTCTTCCGCTAACGCTTTGAGGCCCTCTTGCGATGTGTCTTTCCAGTTGAGGCAAATCGCATCCTGGTTAAAAAGTTGCTTCGCATAGCGCTGCAGCTTGGGCACATCTGTGGCAAAGAGCTCTTCGGGAAGGATGAGAAAGGTAAGTTTGTCCATTTCATGCAGTAGAAGAGGCGTCAAGACATCCGATTTGCCGCTACCCATAGGGATTTCGCAGATGATGTTTTTGCCTTGTTTTAACTTTTTAAAATTCTCCACTTGAGAAGGGCGCAGACGCATATTGCGCTGATGCTCAAGAGTGAGCATGGCGGGGGCGGACGGATCGCCTATCTTATAGGCACGCAGGGCAAATAGTGCTGCATGCAATTGCTGGATTAAAATCTTTTTGGCAATAGAGTCCTTTGTGCGTTGGATTTCTTCGGCAATTTTGAGGGCGCGACGGTTTTTTTGCTGCTCGGTTGCTACATATAGCCACTCCCCTGTTCCATCGGAGAGCATTCTTATTTGAGACTCCAGCAATCTAGAATTAAATTCATAATAGAGCTGGTTATTGCCTATAGCATACAACAGCTGTAAATCTTTCATGGTAATGCGCTGTATTTGATGCGATTGGAGACTAAGTTTTCTGTTTTGATCGAACTCTAAAGTCTTTCGATTCCACTTGAAAGTCGGTCGCGGCAGTGTATTGGCAATTGCCAATAGTTGGTTTTTCGCTGAGCTAAGCACTTCAGCAGACATTTCAATATCTTGTTGCAACATTTGGGATACTTGCGAAATCTCTTCCTCAGAGATATCCCATTCTTCCCTTTCTGCTTTTTCTTTTGCCGCCAGCGCAACGCTGCGCTGCATTTCGGCAAAGGATTGCGCGTAAAATGACTCTGCTGGAGAATCGATTAAAGGCGTGAAAGAAACTAGAGATTTTTTTACGCCTTGAGGGCTCTTCTTAGAAAAGCGAGCCGCATATTCCTCTAAACGAAAAGCGGAATCTTGTTCCGCGCTTAAGGTATTAAAGAAGGGGGATTTGTCAGAATGTATCGGGAAAAATGAGTGACCCAAGCGATGAATACTATAATAATAGTTTTTAGGACTCTTTTCATTTTTGGGAAGGGAAACAGAACTGGGAGGAGAAACAGATGCCAATGTCGCGCGCAGATTTGTGTAGGAAAGGAGTCCTAAAGCTTCCGGCAGATTTAAAGCATCTCTTAATAACTCAGGGTGTGGTAAGAGGTCGACTTGTGATCTTGGAACCAACAAAACTTGTTTAAGAAAGGAGATCATGTCGCACGTTTCACATGAAGAGGTATGATAGCAAGCTAACCAAACGCTTAAACTCCTGCGATTTGCTTCAGCTAGTTTATCCGTACCCGAGGATCGCGCAATGGCATAGAAACTTAAAAAATCGGATAGAATGCCTTGGTTCCCGCAGGGTTCGTACATGGAGATAGGATGGTTTGTGAAAAAATGCTCATCAATGGGATGCATGGACAAACAAGAAGAACCAAACTTTAGACAAAACTCAGACTCAATAAATCGATCAAAATTAAAGGAAGAGTCAAGAGCAAGCACTTTATCCACTTTGACTGATACCTTGGGGTGCTCTTCTTTGGGGCTATATACGATCTCTCTTACATATAAGTCATTTTCCTTCTTCGATACGTGCATATATTCAGGAATGGAACGGATTTCGTTTAGATAATTTTCATAAATCGTTCTACCGTTTTCCTTCAGATGTTTTTTTATAGACATCGTTACTTGCTCGTAGTCCTTTTGAACTTTTTGATTTGCAGACTCAAACTCTCCCAAGTTCTCATTTTCCAAAAGTAGCGCATGTACTTTTAAATGGATTGCGCTTCCCAAAGAAGTAGTGTCTTTTGTTCGCAACAAAGAAAAAAGCATTTTTTTTTCATTCCCATTATAAGGAGCTAATTTTTTAGCTTGCGTTTCTAAAATAAAAAAAGCCTGCTCATATTTGCGCGCAGCAAAATAGCAATAGGCGAGATAAAACCTGTCGCAAACCTCATCGCTATATAACAACTCCCCCTCGCCTTCCTGTATGATAAAGGTGGCAAATTTTTTCTTTGACAAATCATAATATCCATTAAACGCAGGCGGTTTGTGAAAATCTCCTCGAGAATTGTCGTCTACTGATATTGTGGGCATAACTACGCGCTTTTCCCCTGTAATGCGGTGTTCAAATAAAAGGAAATGAGTAAACCCGATAAGGGAGTGCACATACTGCTGTTGGGCCAAGTAAAATCCTGTCAAAGAACCTCTTCCTTCGATCTCTCCCTTTTCGTTTATATCCAAACTGATGCCCATCGAAGGTAAATCGATGCGGCCTTCTAAGTTCTTAGGGTTTTTCCACATTTGTATGTTAGGATCGCATGCCTTCAATCGATTGTATAAAAAATCATTGGGATCTTTTTTAACAGCAATATATCCGGTACGTTTCTCAATAAGCTTGCCTTGAACGTGAGCGCTACCGATTTCATTTCCCTCTTGATCTAAAAGGACAATGCTACCGTCAGCTGGGTCATACCAAGCATTGATATTCTTGGCTGCCGCGTAACGAATGCCGTCAGGAATATTATCTGTGACATCGTAATAATGCAAAAAGGATCCATCGCTTTTTTCTTTAAACAAACCTTGCTTGCGGTCAACAATAAATTTGGTCCCGGCTGCATTGCGGAAAGACACTCTTGTACGCATTGCTCCCGCATTCCTTTCAACGAAGAAGGAATGAAGTTCATTCTGATTGGGAAACACTTTCCCCAACCAAGCAGTCCAGGCGATAGGCAAACATATGGTTCCTTTTTTGCCGCAAAAAAACACTTCCCCGGAAATGAGGTCTATCTTATATTTTCCATCGCTGCTGGCAATGAGAGGGGCTTTGGTCAACTCCCAGGAAAGCGGTTCTGCAGAAGGAGGTAGGTCCAAAGCATCTGCCACCGCAGAAGGTAAATAGGAAGGTTTAGTGCTTATAAAGCTGGCAAGAGCAAATGTGCCGGTGTATGCCTCCGCGGCTACACGACGCATTCTTTTTTCTACTCTAATATGGTCAAATTTTCTTCTTATTCTAGTACGGCCACAGTAAAAGTGGTATTTTAGGATTTCAGAAAGGTTCTGATCAGTTATAGCCCCTTCTCTTCCACAATAGGCTAAAGCCTCTAAGGCAATATGGTATTTTAATTTGCTTTTCTCTCTTTCGGAAAGAGCTTCCGCAAGTTTCCAGTGGATCTGCAGTTCTTTGAAAAACGCAGGCAGTTGCGCTTGAGTAATGACATCGGAAGAGACTCCTGCTCTTTTAGCGTAAGTTTCGATTTGGCTGCTCAGGTGAAGAAAGAAGAGAGGAATGTCGTGATCCTGTAATTGTTGGCAAGAAGCCTCATACCCGCGTTTGACAAAGGTCGCCAAATACGAAAAGAATGCGGGATTGGTTTTCAGCTGCTGCATTAAAACGCCCGGCTCAAATAATAAACTCGAAAGCCGAAACTGCTCTAAATCCTCCGTTAAAAGGTCTCTATGGCGAGAATAAAAAAGAAGCATTTTGAGCAATTGATGCCCGCGATCGTCTTGGCACTGCAATGCTTGACATAAGGAGAGCAGCTCTTTTTCATTATAATCTTCTAAAATCTCATTTTCTGAGATAGCTTTTTTTTGCATCCTTTTGCTAAATAACCCACATCCATCAACTTGAATAGTCTGATCTAGAGATATCACTTCCTGCTGTCTTTTGATTCGAACATCAAAGCAGAGAAAAAAATTTTTAGTGATTCCATACTCTTGCAGATTTTCAATGTTCAACCGTGGGATACATTCCTGTTTTTCCTTTTTTGCTCCGCTCGTGTGCACTAAAACGAGCATGTTCAATAAATGCTGCTGAATCGCTGCATATCCCGGAGAAAGAGATGTAGGAATTCCTACCATTGCTGTTGCTAAAATTAAAGAACTGGGAGGCTCTTTGCTATAAGTACTGCTGAGCTGCATGCAAATGCATTCTTTTGATTGGGGCAGCATGTGGTCCCAAAGATATTTGAAAACCTCATTGCTTTCCATCGCGGCGTAAGCCACTTCTAATCCTGCTTCTTTACTGGAAGAAAACGTATTAAGGAAGCTAAATAACTTCACCTTTTTTGAGGAAGCTCTACGGCTATACTCCTTTAAAAATCTTTGCGTCTCACTAACAGCTTGGTCTGATGAAGGATCCGTGGTAAAAAAGCTGGGAATAGACAAATCCTTTGCAGTTAATCCCACAGCATCCAAGTCGACATGTGCATCTTTCATAACAGGATCGGCTTCAGATAATTTCAGAAAAATCGCTAAAAGTTTGTGCATGTTAAATCCATGTGCATCTGCTTGTACATGAATGCGTCCCTCGCCTGTTGCCTTCATAAAGAGTTCGCTGCATTTTTGCAAAAGCGTTAGGGCTTCCACTGCATCCTCATTGTTTTTGCATATACTTTCCCAATAGGGATCGCTGGCTATAGGCATTGTTCTAAAAACCCAGGCAAGAAGAACATAGGCGTCCTCATCATCCATCGGGATATCCTTTCGAGTAATTGCCGTCTCCACTCGCTTTAATGTAGAAATCAGCTCTTGAGGCTTAGGCCAGGACAAAACGCAATCCCAGGGCTCATCAGGAGTAATTCCTGAAGTATAGGCATCATTTGAACTTATTATTGACGAGTGAGGTGGTTTAGCCCAAAAGACGATGGGGTCTCGATGTTGTACCAGGATTTTCTGCGCATTCTTTAAAGCATTTTCATATTCATTTCTGCGCTTCTCTATACGCTTTTGCAACAATTCGAGATAACGCGTACGCATTCTTATGACTTCTGATTCCTCCTCTCTCTTTTTTCTCATATTGCGCAGGGTTTCCAGCCGCAAGCGGTTAGCGGTTTGTTCAAGAAAATCGAGAACGCCCAAATTCTTAAATATCTCCTGTTCTTCCCAATTAATGTCGGTTGCCGGGATACGCTCGTCTACAAAAACGTAGGGAGGGGAGGATTCTTTTTCCGGAAGTAAACCCTTAGAGACCAGATAAGCGTCGTAATCGCGCAGCGCCTCCTCGCGCATATCCGAACGCAAACGCTGATAGAAGTTTTTTGGCATGGTTAGGTCGAGATATAATTTTACTTCATACAATAGCGATTCCCATGAGCATCCACCAAATCTCTGGCCTCGGCGAAAGGAGACGTTTGGAAGCGATGCATTTTGCATCGCATCGGATTGTAAGTCGGGAATTAGAGTGTACAGCCAATTATAGGTATATTGTGCACTTATCTCATTGGAAATCTTATCTGATTCACTCTCAATCTTTATTCCAAAATAAAATTGCCATAGCGCTTCGGAAAATAGAGTTTCAGGATTTATCTTGCTCACACATATTTCTTGCATATGCTGCGTATTGAAAATGTCGGGGATGGAAGGGTGATACTCTGTCCCAAGACCAGTGTTAATTACTCTAAAGCAATAATCTGATCCTGGTACCATACAAATGACTTCATACAGCATGGCGTGTGTGCTCCAGCCTCCGCTGAATGTGAAACTCTCTCCTTCTTGTAAAGAGGAGAGACGATGGCACATCCATTGGGAAAAAAGCTTGGCGCGCTCTTGCCAAGTGGGAAGAGCAGCAATTTTAGCCTTCACGCGAGTGATCTCGAGCATTTGCAAGAGTTTTTCTTGCAGATCGGCAATCTTTTTATATTGCTCTTGACGCAATCCCTGCTTTTTAGCCGCTCTTTCCAACAGTTCGCAAAGATAGGGAACGAGTGTCTCATGAGAGCAGCCTTCTAAAGGCTCTCTTCCCATAGTTCTTTCACTTACAAATTTGCTCCCTAACACATGAGCGACAATTGTATGATTCATTTGAGTAGGAGGCGGAGTATAGGGCTCGGACAACATGTCTATTAAGTCTTGTAATGTTACTAAGGGCTTTGCGGGTGTGGGAGGCCAGGGGGATCCTTTACTTAGATCAATAGGGGTTTGAGAAGAAGATATGGTAGATGGGGAGGCGGTAGTGGAAACCGAGGCAGAAGACACGGGGTGCTCCGGAATGGGAATCACGGGCCAAGGAGATTCCAGAGGAATCTGAGGCCAGGGAGATCCTTTGCTTAGATCTATAGGAGTTTCAGAAGAAGATACGTTGGATGAAGTGGGGGTCATAGAAACCAAGTCAGAAGACACGGGATCCTCCGGAATGGGGATCACTGGCCAAGGAGATTCCAGAGGAATCTGAGGCCAGGGGGGTCCTTTGCTTAGATCTATGGTAGTCATATAGCTGATGTTTAAAAATTTTTGATTATTAGTTAATACTAACAAAAAATATTATTAAATACAATGTTAAACCATCTATATAAAACTAACTATAAAACAGTTTATAATAGCTAAATGTTTTGTTTTTAATTTTAAAACGAGTGTATAATTTTATTTTGATTTATTCTTTTAAGACCGCCTCGGGGGACTTTTTTGGGAAAGCCGGGGATTTTTCCTGCAGCAGCGCCGGCTTTCGCGATGCCAGGGTGAGTGCAAATGCGCCTTGGAAATCGATCCAGAGCGACTCATCTTCCTCACTTTTATGCGGATAGAAACCGAGCATGCCTCTGGGGGATAGGTCGCCGTTGGAATACAGGGAAAATGCGACATTTTTTAGAGATTTGCCGTTCAAAGTCATTTTCCCCACATGCTTGAGGAAATGTCTTTTGCGGTCGAATAATAGGTCGGAAAAGGGCTCGTCGGTTGCAAATTGGTAGTAAAGAGCCTCCTTATCCTGCAAAAAATAGAGGGCGATATCGGTTTGATAGGTCAAGGCGAGGATCTGGCAATGCCGCAGGGCAAAATAAAGCTCCTCCACTTCGCTTTGCAAAGCGTATCTACTAATACACTTGTTGATCTGCCATCCTACAACCGAGGCGACGCTGCTTAAAATAAAGAGGACGACAAGCACCTCCAAAAGCGTAAATGCCGCCTTTTTAGTGCAAGACAAACCTCTTTTACGCTTTGGCATTTTTCTTGTCTTCGTATGCCTTGAGCCTCTTGGAATACACGGTGATCTGCTGTCCGCTAGAGCCTATCTGAAACTCCTCTCCCCATCCGTCTTTGAGGATTTTGTCCACGTCTTTTACCATTCCGGAATTCCTGAGATATTTTTCCTTTTCATTGATAACAGTGGAAATATCCTCTCCTTTAGCCACTTCGAGAAGTAAAATATCCTGGATCTGCTCCATGGCGTATTTGGTCTTAAAGGCGCGCCCTTCGTCCAGGCTGCCTTTCATATTGACGCCGATGACAGAGCCGATGATTCCAATCAAGACGATGACGATCATGATCTCCAAGAGCGTCAAGGCATACATCTTTTTTTTCTTTTTCATAATTCACCTCTTTAAGTAGATAGAAAGGAACTGACGTCGGTCAGCGGCAGCAAAATCGATAACACGACCAGACCTACGATCATTCCTAAGGTAATTAATAAAACGGGCTGTAAAAATTGCGTAAATTGCGAGAGATGCTTTTCCACCTCCTCTTCATAAATCGCCGAGAGATGGGCGAAAGCCTCTTGCATCTTCCCTGTCTCTTCGGACAAGGAGATCAGGCGTATGACCAGCTGTGGAAAATAGGGAGTTTCCTTTAAAGCATGGCTTAAGCGTTCTCCTCGGACGATTTTTTTTTCCACCTCGGCTATGCCTGTCTCGATTAAAGGATTTTTTACGACGGTCTTCACGAGGTTCAAGGATTCAAATAAGGGCACTCCTGCAGCCAGCAGCATAGCAAGCCCGCGGCAGAGGCGCACTAAAGAAGATTGCAATAGAAGCGTTTTCAATAGGGGAAGCTTGGCACATATGCGGTAAAAATGCCACTTGGTATTGAGCTTTTTCCAGAAAAACAGACCAAAGGCGAGGCACGCTCCCACGCCATAAACCACATGAGTGCCATAAGCGTGGAGCCAGTCGCTAATGCCGATGACGCAGCGCGTCATGGGATGCAGCGCCCTACCTTCAAAGAGCTCTTTCATCGAGGGAATGACAAAGAGAAAAAGGCCAAGCGAGACGAGAATGCAAAAAATGCCGAGCAAACAGGGATAGGAGATGGCGGAGAGGACCTGCTTTTTGAGCTTTTGCTGTCTTTCTATGAGCTGGGAAAGCTGGAAAAAGACCTCTGTTAAATTTCCAGTCTGTTCGGCGACTTGGACCATTGCGAGATAGATCTGATCGAACACTCTAGGGTAGCGCTTTAAGGCAACGGAAAGAGAATGGCCTTCGCGCAAGTGATCGCACAGATCGAGAAGGAGGGGATGGGCTTTGTGGCGCAAGTACTTTTCCTCTAGGGTCAGAAGGCTTTCAAAAAGAGGAAGCCCCGCGCGCAAAAGATGCGCAAGCTCTTGGGTAAAAGTGAGAAGAAAATGCGCAGAGAGCTGCAGCGTCTTTTGCACGCTGGCGTGCAAGACAACGTCTGTGACGAGAAGCTGCTGACGGCGCAGCCTCTCTTTTGCGACAAACAGGGAGTCGGCATCTATGATTCCTTTAATTGTCCTCCCTTCAGCAGAAAGCGCGCGATACCGAAATAAGGGCATAGCAATCACCCCTCTTCACAGCTGCGCGTAACGCGCAATACTTCACTAGTCGCTGTGATCCCGCGCACAGCCAGCAACGCTCCCGATTGGCGCAGGCTCATCATCCCATCCGACAAGGCGACGCGCTGCAACTCCAGGGCGTCGGCGCTTTTTAATAATTGCCGTTTGAGTTGGCTGGAAAAGAGCATGAGCTCGTAAATGCCGTGCCTTCCTTTATATCCCGAACCAAAACAGTGGGCACATCCTGCGCCTTTCCATAATTCTCCATTGACAAGAGTACTGCGCGCCACTCCCAGTTCCGCAAGTTCCGGATCGGAAGGGCTGTAAGCCTTCTTGCAGTGAGGACAGAGTGTACGCACTAAACGCTGGGCCAATATCCCTAAGACAGAGGAGGTGAGCAAGTAGGGCTCGATCCCCATATCCACAAGGCGAGTGAGGGCTGACGGCGCGTCATTGGTATGCAAAGTGCTTAAGACCAGGTGCCCTGTCAAAGAGGATTGAATAGCAATCTCAGCTGTTTCCTTGTCGCGGATCTCCCCAATCATGATCACATCGGGATCTTGGCGCAAGATGTGCCGCAATCCCGTGGCAAAGTTTAGATTGATTTTGGGATTGACGCCGATCTGCGCCATGCCTTGCAGCTTGTACTCGACGGGATCTTCAATGGTCATAATATTCATTTCATCATTATTGATCTCCGAGAGCGCGCTGTATAACGTCGTCGTCTTTCCGCTTCCAGTAGGGCCCGTGACAAGCACGATGCCTTCGCTTAAATTAATTATTTTGTGAAAGAGCGACAGAATCTCCTGAGGCATGCCGATCTTATTCAAGCCCAAAAGGACATTGCTTTTGTCCAAGATCCTGAGCACGATCCTTTCACCGAATACGACAGGCACGGTGCTGACGCGAAAATCGATCTGCCGCTCTCCCATGCGCAATTTAATTCTTCCGTCTTGGGGAAGGCGGTGTTCCGCGATATCTAGGCGCGCCATCACTTTAATGCGCGTGACGAGCTGTGATTGAAATTCTTTGGGAGGGGCGTGTCGCGATTGCAAGACGCCGTCGATCCTATAACGCACGCCCAGTCCCTGCTCCATAGGTTCAAAATGGATGTCCGAAGCGCCGTGCTGGATAGCCTCTGCAAGGATGACGTTGAGCATGCGTATGACGGGAGAATCGCCGCTTCCTTCCAGAAGGTCGTAACCCTCTTCGTCAACTTCCTCATCCCCGCGACCCGATTGCGTCTGCAAGCTGGCGATGTATTCGGAGGCCTCGTTCTCTTTTTGGTGATAGCAAAGTTCTATCGCCTCTTCAAGGGCGGACTTGGTCGTTAAGATCTCTTTGATCTCTTTTCCCGTGAGACAGCGCACCTCCTCGATAACTTCCCAATCAAAGGGATCGGTGAGGGCCAGGTGCAAAACGCCTTCTTTTTCTTCGACCGGAAGGACGAGGCGGTGTTTGACAAAGGAGTAGGAAAGAGGCGTAATTTTTTCCTGAATGAAGGGAAAATGGGTGAGGCTGGGGAAAAAGGGAATAGCAAAGCGCGCACCCAAGGCAATGCCATCCTCGGGAAGCTTTTGCACCGCAGACTTTTTGCCGTAATAAGCTGAAGAAAGCCCTTCCTTTGCTTTCTTGCGCGCGCCAGTCTTTACAAGCGCGCGCAGCGCGGCTACTTTTTTGCGCGCCTTGTCAAAAAAAACGGGAAGGTCAAAGTGCTGCTTCATCAGCGGCCTACGGTGAAAAATTGTTTCATGCTTTGATTGAAGTATTTCCTGCGCTCTTTAGTCATAGATTCCCCCACGCGCTCTAAATATTCGGGAATGTCGCCCGGGCGTTTTTTTAACTCCTCTGTGCGTATGCGCAGCAGCTCTTCGTGGGGATCTAAAACAATTTTAGGTGTAATGAAAATAAACATCTCGGAGTTGTGGCTGGTCAATTTGGAAGATCCAAAGAGCTTTCCAAAGAACGGAATGTCTCCAAGAAAAGGAATTTTTTCTTCCGTGTCATCCGATTTTTTCCTTCGCAAGCCACCCAAAATGACTGTCTGCCCATCGCTGACGCGCACTTCATTTTCAATATGCCGCCTGTCGACATCGGGGCGATCATTATTGGAAGTATGGCGCGTCGTATCAAAGGTGACATTGGTTTGCAGTGTGACAAAGCCTTTTGTTTCCGCATTTTCGTCGTCGGCCATATGTATGGTGGGAGTCACGTTGATGATAGTTCCATAATTGGCGCGGGAGAAGGAATTTTGAAACGATATCGTCCCATTGTTTGTATTGATGGGCGCGGCGCCATTGTTGATGGAAATCTCTTCGACGACCGAAATGGTGGCGGGCGTTTGATTGACTGTGATTACAGAGGGCGCGGAATTGAGTTGGACATCCTCTTGCGTCATCATGAAGGTGTAGATCAAATCGTAAGCGGGGAAATGTTTGGATGCGCGCCCGTGCAGCATAAACTCCAAAACTCCTGGAATAGGATGGCCAGGCTTGGTATTGGGTAAAATGTGAGAACTAAAGTCGATGCCATTTTTTTTGGATCCCAATTTAAGCAAATTCATCCCATAATTGGTCTCGTTGCGTATGCGTTTTTCAAAGAGGAGCACTTCGATCTGCACCATCTTTTTCGGAACGTCCAATGTGCGCAGCAAATCTTTAATCTTTCCCAGTACATCGCGGCGCACGACCATGAGTAAATTGCCCGTCTTTAAGTCGGGGATGAAGTGATCGGATCCCTTTTCGATTTCTAAAGTCGCCATGCTCCCGATTTTCAACGGTGGCGGAGCAACCACAAGCGGGGGCACTTGCGCAGAAGGAGGGTATCCTTCCGCCGGCGGCGTTTTAAACTGCGGGCCTTGCGATGCGTAACTCACATCGATCTCTTTATTTGCTTCCGTAGAAGCTAGGAGAAGCGAATTGTACACCTTTTCTAAGACCTTGGAGAGATCTTCGGGATTGCTATGCTTGCAATGGTACATCGAAACGGTCATCTCCGCGGGATCCTGCAATTGCTCTTCCGTCTCTTTAACGATGTGCTCTGCCCGATCGACGACCTCTTGAGAACCTAGCAACACCAGTGCATTCCCCTGCGATAAGGGGAAGAGGGTGAGACCCTCCTGTTCAATCTTACCGAATTGAGGCGGGCGATTTTTTTCTACCGCTTCTCCAAAGAAAGATTGGAGAATTTTTTCCATTTCCCGCACCGACATCTTAGTCACCGGTACTACTTTGGATACCTTTCCCTTTTCGCCTTGCCAGACGGAATTATACAAATTGATCAGCTTCTGCACCTCTTCTTTGGAGGAAACGATCGCGATTTTAGGGCCGATTTGATAGAGGAACGTCTGCTTGGCGTCCGCAAAGCGCTCTAGGAGGTGAAAAGCTGTTTTCACTTGCTCGACGGGTGGAGAAAAGACGTAGAAAAGGCGCGTCTGATCGGGGATCCACGCGAGCTCTACAGGAGAAGACGCAATCGCTTGAATGGCGGAAGGATCTTGTTTGAGCACATAGAGCTGGCGCGCGTAGGGGTTGATTTTCTTGATACCGACGCCATTATGAGAGAGGATGATTTCCAAAACATCTCCCCACGATTCGCGCGGAATGGGGACATTGGAATGCATATTGAGCTTGAGCCCCCCCATCTCAGGAGGAATAATATACAGGTATTCTTGGGCGCCATACTCCATGACAAGCTGAGCCAGTGTCGTTTCTTGCTGGTCCCATAGGGCGTATCCCTCTTCCTCTTTTTTAGAGTCCGCGACAATCATGCCATGCCATGCCTCGTGCACGCCGCGCATTTCACCGCGGATGGCATTGACCTCGTCCAATACTTGCTGAAAAGAGACGTCATTGGCATTTTCTTTGTGCAATTGACGTGCTTTGGCATAGGATTCATCGAGTTTATGCCGCAAGGCGACGATCCTTTCATTGACCTCTTTTAAGGCGGCATCGATATTCACGCGCTCTTCGGCACTGCGCGAGAGGGCCTGATTCATTTTTTCTGCAATGGTTTCTGAATAGGTAAGCTGGCACAGCAGCAATGCCATCAGCAATGGACTATATTTCATAAGTGTACTCCGGGAAAGGCGGCCAGCGCCCTGCCCCTTCTATAGGGCTTTTGCGATCCTTTTTTCTCTGTATCGATGGGAAGAGAGATAGGAGTGCTTTGCGTGCGCAACTCGTCGAAGAGATGGCCTGCCAGCACCCATTTTCCCTGCTGCTTTTCAATAGTGTCTAAAATGAGAAGTTCGCCCTTGAGGCGATGATATAAACAGTCTTCAATTTCATCCGCTCTGCGCAAGCTGCGCCATCCCGATGCCGTGCGAAGGAGCCAATCGCCTTTTTTCACAATGAGGCGTTTTTTGCCCAAAAGGCAAGAGACCTGCGAACTGCTGCGCAAGCGCAATCCGGAAGGCAACAAGTCGTGCATGACGGCAGACGGGGCTATCTTTTGCGCTTCAATGGCGACTTGGCTGGCGGAAAAGCCCGTTTCATCCCACGCGCGCATCGAGACGCCTTTAGCCGTTGCCGCATCGACTCTCGCCAAGGGATATCTCGGGGAAATCTCCTCTTGAGAAACGGCCCGCCACTCGCCATTTTTGTACTGCAGCATATCGCCTTGCGTGAGAAAGCAGGCGTAGCTGCGGCCCTGATAAACAAATGCGATTTTAATTTTTTCTCTCCACGCCGCGTATTCATTGCCGCCATACTGGACAATGAGAGGATCCGGCCCGATGTAATGCGCTCCTTTTAACTCTCCCAAGGGATCGCTTTGCCCCTCTCTTAGCGCGGCATGGCTCCTGACGGGATAGGCGATGAAATCGCCTTTTTCCTCTGTGACGCACACTCCATCCGCTCCGATGAGCTTTCTACCGGCTTCTATGAGGACATTGCCATTATCTAAAATAAGGGGTTTAATCCAGAGGGATGTCGGCGCATCGGCAAGATTGAGCCCCTTGCCTTCTTTGCGCTCCTGGAGAAAAATCGCTTTGCCGTTGTGTATGGTCATCTGTTCTTTGCCTTCGCGAAAGGCGACTAAAATCTTCGCTTCTTTCTGCACGGCATCCGGCCGGGAATTAAAGGCAATTACGGAAAATTCCTCTGCGATGCGCGAAACCCATCCGCAGGCAATGCGCGGATGCAGCGCGAGGGATCCGCTTCCAATGGCTTCAAAAGGATACA
Source organism: Rhabdochlamydiaceae bacterium (assembly GCA_036493355.1). GTDB lineage: Bacteria > Chlamydiota > Chlamydiia > Chlamydiales > Rhabdochlamydiaceae > JABDFI01. The sequence goes on along the minus strand of DASXPV010000022.1, from coordinate 111,328 downwards.
TATAAGATGCCCCGGCAGAGAGCGAGGCGCCAGAGCGATGACCGCCCTCTTGAGGCGCATGCATCGCAAATAGGCAGATGACCCAACAGAGGATAAGACCTGCGGCAGCACAACACAACAAGACCCCCCACTTGAGCAAGCGGTCAATATCCCACCCTATGGCAGTTAGAATAATCACATACGTCTCTTAACATTCTAGTCGGTCGTGAACATTTTAGGACATTTTGCAATTAGAGCAAAGCGGCAAATTCCCTCTGATTCCATAGCGATTTTACCGTGTTCGCGCCTGCGCCCACGCCCGTGCCCGTTATGCACCTCGTTTTATTTGCGCGGTAAAAAAAAATTATCACCAAGAGATGTTCTCTGAATTTGGATAGTTTGATTTTTTATGTATTTTTCTTTCAAATCAATTTCTTTTCAACACGACATAGTTAAATTAACTAGAGAAAGAAAAAGAAATTGATTTGAGAGAAAAAGGCTCAGAGACTGTCCACTAACTAAGGCTTCGTCGATTTTGGGGATTATTTTGGCCGATTTTTGATTCATTTTGTGGGGGTAGTATACGAAGTTTGATACAACCCCCACAAAATGAATCGAAAACTCGGCTCAAAACAACCCCAAAATCGACAGAAGCTTAGTTAGTGGACAGTCTCTCAAAAAGCAGGACAGCTAAATTCAGAGAACGTCTCTGAATCCAAAAGAAGCTATATGAGTTACTCTATTAATTTAACTAAAGACGTTAACGTTAGATACATAGAACAAGGTAGGTTGGCCGCAAACACAGCTCGCATGAAAATGAATATAATCAACAAACGTGCCTATCAGAAACTGAAAACTTTATCGCAAAAGAGACGCAGTAAAAAAAAATTTAGAGGTCTCTGACTAACTTTGCCAAAAAAAATAGATAACTGCTAACGTGCGATCATGTACGTAATAATGGCATTTATCGCCGCCCTCTCGGGCATTTTATTCGGCTATGATACAGGTGTCATGTCAGGGGCAATCCTCTTTATTCAAGAGGAATATTCCCTCACGGCTGGCATGAATGGAATCGTCATGAGCGCTGTTTTGTTAGGAGCTCTGCTCGGCGCTATCGTCAGTGGACGGCTCACAGATCATTTTGGGCGAAAAAAACTTCTTTTAATCGTTGCCTGCATTTTTATTTTTGGCTCCCTGGCTACCGCGATTGCGACTTCGATTCCCTTTTTAGCCATCGGACGCGTAGTTGTCGGCATAGCAATCGGTATCGCCTCTTATACCGCGCCTCTCTATATTTCTGAAATTTCTCCCCAGCATCAAAGGGGAGCCCTTGTCGCACTTAACCAACTCGCCATTACGATAGGTATTTTAGTCTCTTACGTTGTCGACTATGGGTTTGCTTATCATGGAGAGTGGCGGTGGATGTTAGGTTTAGGAGCCGTCCCGGGTATTTTACTGTTCCTTGGGATGCTCTACTTGCCCGACAGCCCGCGCTGGCTTCTGACCAAAGGGCACGAAAAACTTGCTAGGTCTATATTACAAAAGATCCGGGGGCCTAAAGCGCATATCGCCACAGAGTTTCAAAGCATCAAAAAAACGATCCAATCCGAACCCCTCGATTGGACGTTTGTCTTCTCCCACCACGTAAGACCTGTTCTCTGGATAGGCTTTGGACTGGCTTTTATCCAACAAGTAACGGGAATCAACACCATTCTCTATTACGCTCCCACTATTTTACAAATGGCAGGATTCGGAAGTTCTACGACCTCTATTTTGGCTACAATGGGAATAGGAGCCAGCTTAGTAATTTTCACAATCATTGCACTTCCTCTCATTGATTTTGTAGGACGCCGCCCTCTTCTCATCTGGGGATTAATCGGCATGGCCATAAGCTTAGGCGCGCTCTCCTTTCTCTTTCGCTTTGGTAACCACATCGATCCTTCTCTGCATTGGATGGCCTTAATCTGCATGCTGATCTATATCGCGTGCTTTTCCTTTTCGCTTGGGCCCATCATGTGGCTAATGATTGCTGAAATCTATCCACTTAAAATCCGCGGGGTAGGCGCTAGCCTTGCCACTTGCATGAATTGGGCGAGCAACCTTCTCGTTACTGTAACCTTTTTAAAATTGATTGAAATCTTCGGCGCTTCAGGCACGTTTGCCCTCTATATGGCGCTTTCGATTGTATCCATTCTGTTTGTCTATTGGCTTGTTCCTGAGACAAAAGGCGTCTCTCTTGAGCAAATCGAAGCCAATCTCTTTTCTGGAAAGCAATGGCGTAAACTAGGTAAATAAGATGCGTTTTTTCCAAAACATCCCCACCATAAAATACCGCTACTACGATCCCAAGAAAAAGGTACTGGGTAAAACGATGGAGGAGCAGCTGCGGATCGCCATTTGCTTCTGGCATACGTTTTGTTGGGAAGGGAATGATATGTTCGGACTCCCCACCTTTCATCGTCCTTGGCTTCGCACTCCGGCGGATAAAATACGCGCCGGATTTGAATTCCTGGAGAAAATGGGGTTAAAGTATTTCACATTCCACGATGTCGATGTGGCCCCAGGCCGCGTCCCCTTGAAAAAGATGGCCGACCTCATGGCTAAAGAGATGCAAAAGACGAAAACAGAACTGCTCTGGGGCACCGCCAACTTGACGGGCCATCCGCGCTATCTCGCGGGCGCCGCCACAAATCCAGATCCCGACGTCTTCGCCTATGCCGTCCGACAAGTTAAGGCGGCTTTAGACACTACGCATCAGCTCGGAGGCCACAACTACGTCCTCTGGGGAGGGCGCGAAGGATACGAGACGCTTTTAAATACCGACATGAAGCAAGAACTCGACCAATATGGAAAATTCTTATCTCTACTCGTCGAATACAAGCACAAAATCGGATTTAAGGGATTTCTTCTAATCGAGCCAAAGCCATGCGAGCCGCTGAAACACATGTATGACTTTGATTGCGCCAACGCCTTTGCTTTCTTACAAAAATATGGGCTGGAGAGAGAGTTTAAATTTAATATCGAAACAAACCACGCCACCCTGGCCGGCCATACGCTTGCGCACGAAATTAGCTATGCCATCGCTCACAACGTCTTTGGAAGCCTCGATGCCAATGAAGGCGATCTTCTTTTAGGATGGGACACCGATCAATTTCCTCTGGACGTTACGGAATATACGCATGCGCTCTATCTGATCATCAAGAACGGCGGCTTTACCTCAGGAGGATTGAATCTCGACGCTAAAGTCAGAAGGCAAAGTATCGAACTCTCCGATCTCTTCTTTGCTCACATCAATGGCGTCGATACTCTCGCCCGAGCTCTTTTGGAAGCGGAAAAGCTGATCAAAAAGGGCCGTCTGGAAAAATTCATAAAAGAGCGCTACAAAGGATGGGAAACGCACTTCGGCAAGGAGATTTTGCAAGGCAAGATGTCTTTCGAGGCCATTGCAAAGCATGCTGAGAAGCACTCTCTCAATCCCAAGCCCAAATCGGGCCGCCAAGAATTCCTGGAAGGCGTCCTCCGCGACGTCTTGTAAGAAAAGCGAGCGCATGCTTTTTTACCACAGAGCATGCAGAGAAAAACCCCTCAAAAATCAAACTATCCAAATTCAGAGAACGTCTCTAAGTAAAGGTATTCAAGAATGCTTTTTCGCGAGCGCGATATTCTTTGATGAGGGAGCGATAGGTCTTTACGGATGCAGGGTTGGGCGTTGCCACCAGAGCAGAATGGGTAAATCCCCCAAGGATCTCTTTCCAGGACTTATTGCCGTAATAGGCAAAAGCAGCGCGCAGAGCTGCGCCTAACGCGGTGCTTTTGGACACATCGATGTTATAGATAGGAAGATCCATGACATCAGATAAGATTTGCAAAATAGGGGCGTTATGCGCAACCCCGCCTGTGACCAGGAGCTTCTTGGAGTGGAGCTGCATCCACTCGGAATGAATGCGGATCGCCATCATTTGCGCTTCGATAAGGGCACGGCAATTGGCCGGACCGTCATCTGGGGACAACTGGAACCTATGCAGGCTTGGGTTTACCACCCTGGGAACGATTTCTGTTTCAAAATAGGGAAGCAGCAGGGCGCCATTATTGCCCGGCGGTGTCTCTTGCAAGGCTCGGATGAAGGCGGGCCAATCATATCCATAAGACTCTCTCATGCGTTGTATAGCAAGGGCCCCGTTGAGAAAGCAATTCAGGGTCATGTAATCCCCGGTAGGACTGACGAAGAGATGGCCTTCTCCTTGGGGATCGGTATGCACGTCATGTATGCAGCCAAAATGGGTAAAGCTCGTGCCCAAGCTCACCGCAGCCATCCCCGGCTCGATCATGCCGAGTCCTATCATGCTACTGGGATTGTCCCCAGTCCATGCGATGCAAAGCGCCTTTGGGTTTATTCCATACTTTTCCACAAAATAGGGATGAATGGGCTTTATGGCGCGACTACTGGGCGCTAAAGGGGGGAGTTTTTCCCGCAAACCGGGCGCCGTCGCCTCTAAAGCTTGCGCATGCCATTCTTTTTTTCGGATATCCATGAGATTCATGCCCGATCCATCGCCGTAGTCTATCGGCGCTATCTCGCCGGAGAGTAAGGAGGCGAAAAAGGAGCTGACCAGGGCAATCGAGTGTGTCTTGTTGTAGTTTTCTCTCTCTGTCTTATAAAATTTCCGAATCTGCGCAGCCGTGAAACGCTCAAATGTGTTAGATCCCGTAGCTTCGATAACGGCGCGCATCCCTCCCAAAGCGCTGCGAATCTCCTCACACTCTTTCTCAGTGGAAGCATCCATCCAAATCGGCGCCATGTCGCGCGAAAAGACATGCATGAGCCGCTCTTTTAAAGGACCGCTTTTTTTGAGAGCTTGAGAAAAGGATGCATTCAAATATACCGACCCATGCTGCTGGGCGGATCCCGAGATGGCTAAAATGCGGTTTGTGTCTACCTGATGGCACAGCTGAGAAAAGAACTTCTCCAGCGCTTCCACCCACATTAGCGGAGGGCTGTGCACCACACTCCCTTGCCGCAAAATGCCGCTCTTGGTTCCGTAATGAGGAAACTCTTTTTGAAAAATCAACTGATGTTCAAAGACGACCTTCTTTTCGCCATAGTCGATTAAAACAGCGGAAAGGCTTTGGGTACTGCAATCAAGTCCTAAAAACAAGCTCATTTCTATTTATTAATACATTATTCATTTATTTGATAAAAATAGTTTGCCTAAAAATTTAATTTAGTATTTTAATGAAAATTATAAAGCTAAGCTAATGCTGAGGGCATATGGACGGAAATAAATTAAAAGAAGGCGTTTCAGTAAAGGAAATCGAATCTTTTGCCAAGAAACATCGCTATGAGGTGTTCTTTTGCCTGGCCTTTATCTTAGCGTGCTTCTTTAGTTTCGTCATGTTCGGCCCTGGCTGGGCAATCATATGCGCAACCATTGGAGTCCTTATCGGGGTGCTGCTATCTGGCAAGGTATCCAATATGTTTAAAAACATCTATCACTTTGTGTTTAAACAGGAAGCGACCACGCAGCTCGTCGTAGGAATTTTACTTCTCATCATAGCGATTTTCTTACCTCCGCTCTTTTTCTTAGTCCTTGGACTAAGTGGCGGCAAAGAGCTGATCCATCTCGCCATGGAAATCGGCGGACAGAAAAAAGATTAATAGACCTCTTTCATAACTAAGCTTTTTCTCTGATGGATGTAATCCAATAGAGACACCTCTCCGCTTTGAAAGTTCTCCGCTACCATTTTAAAGGCTTCCGGATCATAAGTTTTAGGACGGGAAGCATATTCGCCCCATCCCGCACAGCGCATAACCTCTTCCCAAGCAGCGCTCTCTCCTGCATAGGAACCCGCTTCGCGCTCTAGGGAAGCAATGCGCACTAGATTATAAGCATAAAGAGCGCGCCCTCCCCCCGCTTGCCCTTGATGGGTCCACAGCGCCTCATCTTCCTCCAGCGTCTTTTTTAATTGATAAGAAGAGGCGAGTGCTTCTTTCAATTGCCCTCCAGAGATGAGCAGCGTGTTTTGCGAAAAAAGAGCGTGATACGGACAAAGCAGAGCTTTGGTGCGCTTCAAAGCCGCTTGGGCGTATTCGAAAGCCAATTTTGTCTCGCCCAAACTCAATAAACGCTGTGCAATCAGGGTGCCGAACTTTACACCTAATTCGGGATGGCGAGAAATCGGGTCGCTAATTTTCTTAAATAGGGCCGGATCGTGCGTCCCTTGTACAATCCAATTAGAAAACGCGGCTTCAATCTGGGAATATTCGGATCGCCCCGCGTTGGAGTAGCGCCGCATCCAGGGAAATAAAAAAACACATAAAGCAGCGACGGCGCAAAGCGCCAAGAAGAACTGCTTGCCATGCGCGGCAAACCATTGTGTCGTCATTAGTTTTGCCAATGCGACGCGCCCTTCCGAAAGCGCATCGCGGTGTGTATTTTTATTATCCATATTTCCTCAAGTTTGATTACGCTCACCTTCAATTTTCTCAATGCCAAAGCCTGGAGGATATTGCATTGGCGCGACGACAGAAGTTTCTGTTTCAGATATCTTTTGAGAGCCGCTATCGTCCGTGCTTTGGGAAGCAGCATGAGAAGGGGTAGAAACAATATGAAAATAGGTATGGCCTAAGTTTTCCTGTTCATTCATATTTTCATGCACGAGAAAGGAGGGGGGATCCTGATCTTCCTCTTCTATAGGATGCAAAGGCATATCCGTTATTTCCCCAGGAGGATGTATAGAGGAAATGCTGCGCTGGGGATCGTGGGTAATTCTAGTTGTTTGCCTGGAATCCACAACGATCCCGCTAAGGGAGGATAAGCATTTGCTTATTGCTGAGACGACGCGCATACAGCAGGTAAAACAGCAGCGCTCCTGCTGAATAGAAGGCCATTCCGCAGAGGGAATCTGTCCTTTATTACCTATCCTCATAAGGCCACTGGCCTCCAGATTTACTTATTGTAGTTTACCGCTGCGGGGATTTTTTTTATCTGATTTTTTTGAGAGTGTCAAACAGACGGATTCCATGCCATCAATGGTTTGCTGAAAAGTAAATCGCTCTTGAACCAAAAGCCGCGCCTTCGCCCCCATCTCGGAACGCAAACGCGCATTTTTAGCAAGGGCGAGGATTGCCTCGGCCGTTTGCTCTGGGGAAAAGGGGGAAACGAGAAAGCCCGTTTTTCCCGGAATGCATATTTCGGGCAACCCACCAATTGGTGTCGTGATGAGGGGGCGCTTGAGATAGGCAGCCTGCAAGGAGGCTTGAGAAATGCCTTCGTGTGCCGTGCTCAGCAGCAAAAAAATGTCCATTGCTGCTATAGCGGAAAAAGGGTTTTCCAGATGTCCCGTAAAAACCACACTTTTCTCTAAATCCAAGGCGCGCAGCTTAGGGCGGTAGTCATCCACATGCCCCCCTCCTACGATGACCCATTTGATGCGGACCTCCTTGTGCAGCAATTGAGCTGTCTTAAGAAGAGTGTCTATGCCTTTCCAGGAGCGCACAAAGCAGGCGGTGCCTACTAAAATATCCTCTTCCGCAAGGCCCAAAGAGCTGCGAAATTGCGCTATATGCGCGGGATTGACGCTTAATGACCGAGGATCAATTCCCGTAGGTATGCACTGCAATTGTCCTCTATCAAGCTTTGCCTGCTGTTCGATCTGCACAAGAATGCAAGAGCAGGTCGTAACGACAAAATCCACCAGTTTGTTATAGAGCAAATAGCTATTCAACCCACTTCGAATGGGGGTAGAGAGATGGCGCGTGCGTATGATGGGCACCCCTGCCAGCCTAGCAGCGATACCGCCGAGCCACGCATCGAGAGAAGAGTGGGTATTGAGGACATCGATAGCGCATTCCTTGAGAATTTTGTACAATTTATAAATGCAGTTTGGAGCCGAGCGTTTTGAAAAATCGCATTCATAGACGCAAAAGCCTTCCGAGCGCGCTTTTTCTATGAGTTTTCCTCCTCTATTGACTGCCAAAAAAATCTCATGGCCGCGCTGCCGCATAGCGATAGCCTCGCGCAAAATGCGCATCTCCTGTCCGCCCCATCCTTTAGAGCTTTCGCTATGTAAAATCTTCATAATGGATGTCCCTTAAAATACGGCGATGTCCTGAAGAAAAGGGCAAGGACTGCATCTTTTCCCAAGACAGCCAATGGTATCCCGGAACAGACTTTTTCTCTAATGCAATCCATACCATAGGGAAAAGAATGACCTTGTAGCGTGTAAAAGAGTGTGTTTGCTCGTTTAGGGCATATTTTACCTCTATTGGAAAAGGGAAGTGCGCTTTGATGTATTCGCCAAGATCTTCTTTCTTTTCGCAATAGGGAAACTCATAGAGATCAGCCATCACCGCTCCGCTTGATCCCTTTCTTAGGAGAAATTCTCCCTGGCAGTAAATGACGAAAACGGCTCTTTGCATATGGGTTATGGATAGCGGCCTTTTTTTTAAAGGCAATGCGCTCTGCTTGCCCGCCTTTCGAGCAGAGCATGTCTCCTGCAAAGGGCAATCGCCGCACTGCGGCAGCCGCTTGCACACCAGCGCCCCCAGTTCGATGAGTCCCTCCATGACAACCCAAGGCTCTTTTTCAGGCAAAATGGCATTGGCAATTTCCCATATTCTATCGCGTGCAGAGGGTTGGGAAATGTCTTCCTCAATGCAAAAATAACGCGAAAGCAGTCGTGCGACATTGGCATCCACGGCGGGAGCCTTTTTATGAAAAGCAAAGCTTAAAATCGCCCCAATAGTATAGGGGCCTAACCCCTTAACCTTTTTGAGTTCTTCGGGATCAGGCGGGATCTTTCCCTCCCACTTCTCCACAAAATAGCGGGCCGCGGCATGGATGTTGCGGGCCCGGCTATAATACCCAAGCCCCTCCCACATTTTCAGCACCTTTTCTTGAGGGGCCTCTGCAAGGCAGCTCACAGTGGGAAAACACTCCATCCATTTTAAGAAGTAGCCGCGCACGACAGAGACTTGCGTCTGCTGCAGCATGATCTCAGAGATCCATACAGCATAGGGAGAGGGGCGATTGCGCCAGGGCAAATCGCGCCTGTTTTCGAGAAACCACTCTGCGATTAAATCGCTGGGGAAGGGAATTTTTTTCATAACGCAAGAGCAATTTTTGCCGATTTTAGGAAAAATCGACAAGGGGAAACTCTCACACGGAAACTGGCACGCTTTTTGCATCATTTATAAGTTACCCAAACTGGTAGGTTGTTATGTCCGCGTCAAAAGATCAGGAATGGAATACTCTGCATATGGAATTAAAGGAGACGATGCAAAAAGAGGTGCATGTAATGCGTGAATTGCTGGCCAATATGCATCAAGAAGAGATCTCCTTGATGCTCAACGATCAAGGCTCTTTGCAAGAACTTCTGCAGCAGCGTTCCATTATAGTGGAGAGGCTTAGCAATCTTAGAACGTCGCGAATGGATACGACGGGAAAAATTGAGAAGATCGTGGCTAAAGAAAATCCCCCTACCCCAGAGCGGGTTCTTCCTACCGAAGAAGAAACGAGTACGGAAATTTTTAGCCTAAGCGATCAGCTCATGGCGCTGACAGAGCAAATGAATCGGCAAAAAATTCAAAATCAATACCTTACGGATCATCCGGAGCACTGGCATCCCGCTCCCGCTTCAAGTGCTGCACGCGCTAAAAAAAAAGCTTCAGTTGCTACATACCAAATAAAAAAGTAGACTTAATAAAAAATGTACAACTGATTGATGCCAACTTTTCCCGCCTGTGCCGGGTTGATCTATGGGAACGAATCCCATCACCTGGATCACATCGCGCCCTTGTGCGCACTCTTGCAAATGCCGCTAATTGTCACAGAGGAGCGCTTAGCCCTTTTGGCTAAAAAATTTTATCCCATGGTAGAAGTGGTCGCCGCGGACTATCTCGCCATTGGAGAATATCTCGTCTCGCATTTCAATCTCATTTTCTATTCGATTCCTCGGGATCTTTTTGATGAACTCTTTTTTCTGCCCCAACAGCTTTTACAAAAAAAAGTACACACCATCTGGTGTCCGCACGGCAACTCCGACAAAGGGCATTCTCTTTTTTTTATGGAAGCGTTGCAAAAGGAAGAAATGGCGCTCTTGTATGGAAAGCAAATGATCGATTTTTTACAAAAAAAGTCCGCTTTTCAACAGTTGAAAGAACACGTCATCGTAGGTAATTTCCGCTACGAATTTTATCTTAAGAACAAAGAGTTTTATGATTCTCTTGTCGAGCGCGAGATTACGCGGCGCCTCGCACCGGCAAAAAAAATCTATCTATATGCGCCAACGTGGCAAGATTTCGAAAAATCGGGTTCTTTCTTCGACGCGCTGCCGCATTTGGCCGAAAACATCCCTCCCGATGTGAATCTTCTCGTCAAGCTCCATCCCAATCTCCTGCAGCAGCACGATTGGCAAGTCGAAGATCTCGTGCAGCACTACCAATCGCAAGACCACATACTCTTCATTACTGACTTTTCGCCTATCTATCCCTTGCTGAGCAGCGCCGATGTCTACATAGGCGATATGTCTTCCATGGGATATGACTTTCTCACTTTCGACCGCCCTCTTTTTTTCCTCAATCAAAATACGCGCGATCCCCTGCGCGATCCGGGTTTATACTTATTCCGCACCGGGATTGAGATAAAAAGAGAAGCGTACGCGAAGATTTACGACACCATAGACCACTTTTTCCAGTTTGAATTGCGCCCTTTTTCTCCCATCAGAAAAGAGGTTTACGCCTACGCCTTTGGACATCGTAAATCCCTAGAGGAAATTAAAAACGAAATAGAGACCATAGTACACCGCTACGTGCAAAGTGTTTCCTTATGAAATCCGTCGCTATCTTAACCAATGTAAATACGCATTTGGATCATTTGGGAGTTCTCAGCAGCATTTTGCAAATACCCTTGATTGTAACAGACGAAAACACCTGCCGCATGGCCAAAAAGTATTATCCCGATCTAAACGTTCTCTTATGCGATCCCTGTGACTTGTCTTTGGAGTATCTGGCGGAGGAATTCGATGTGATCTTCGAGACGGGAAAATTTTGGGCGCAAGATCTCAAAGGCTCTTTAGAGCTTTTCTATCAAAAAAAAATGCGCTTTGTCTTTTGTCCGCATGGCAATTCCGATAAAGGCCATTCGATAGAAGAGCTCATCTCTCAAGATATTTCCCTTGTCTATGGCGACCATCTTTTAAATCTTCTCAAACACAACGGCTCCTTGCAGAAAATACGCCATGTCGTCCGAACGGGCAACTACCGGCTTCCCTATTACTTGCGGCATAAGTCCTTTTACGATGCTCTTGCAGAGGAAGAAATTTTTAGTCGTTTTTCTCAAGCAAAACCTTTCGCGCTTTATGCGCCGACGTGGAGCAATAAAGAAAATCCCACCTCTTTCTTTTCCGCAATGGATATACTTGTAGAACAGCTCGCATCTGATTTTAATCTTCTCATCAAAGTACATCCCCTTTTACTGGAACGCCATCCCGCACAAGTCATTGCACTGATGAGCCGATATGAAAAGTGTCCTTCCGCCCTGTTCCTTCAGGACTTTCCTCCGATTTACCCACTATTGGACAAAAGCGCTCTCTATATCGGAGACTACTCTTCCATCGGTTATGATTTCCTGGTCTACGATAAGCCGCTATTCTTTCTGCTTTCCAAAAAATCTTTAGATTACGAAAGTCCTCTTAATCAGTGCGGGTGCGTCCTCTTTCCCGAAGATCTTCCCCGCATAAAGCAAAAGATAGCAGAAGCCTTTCCCGATCCTTATGCATCTATGCGGCAGAAAACCTATCGTTACGCTTTTGGCGCAGACAAATCTTTCGAAGATCTGCGCGCAGACATTGGCAAAACTATTCGATGTGAGCCGGGTCAATAATCATATGCTTTATCCTGCGCTGTTTGTCAGGCGCTGGCCTCCAAGCATAAGTAAGATGCACCAAGCCATCCGAGCTGAGGATGGCCGCGGGAAATTCGCCTGAATGAGCTTCCAGCACAATCGGGGAAGACCATGTATCTCCTCCGTCGTGTGAAACAGCTAAATGCAATGGATAGCGCTGTGTATGTGAATGATTATAGATGAGAAGAATATGCCCGTCTCCCAAGTCGGCGGCATCGAATGCCGCGTCGGGGTTGGGCAGCGCAGTCTTTTGCAAAGCAGACCAGTGCAAGCCCATGTCTTGCGAGATAGCCATCCATATGTAACCCGTTTTCCCTATTTTGTGCGCGCGATCGCGGCACAGCATGCGCAAAGCACCTTGCGCATCAAAGAAAAGACAGGGTTCAATCACGCCAAAGGGGCGATCGGCAAGAGCAATAGGTCCAATTTTTTTCCACGCGCCTTCCTTTTCCCAAATGTCGATCCAGCACGCTGTTGCTCTCAGCGCATCGCTAAAACGATTCCCTTTGCGCAAAGCGATGAAACGCAAAAGGCAAGAAATAAAAATAATTTTCCAAACATGAAATTAAGGATATCCTTTCTCTGAGGATATTTTCATCACAATTACATTTTTAATTTAAAATTTAATTTTCAATGGGGGGTAGGACGATCACATCGGAAATCTCGTTGAAATTACCTGCAGTGGGAACAGCTTGGATTTCGTAAGAAGAAGCGCCCTCTAGAAGGGGGTTCACTTGGGATACAATAGCCACGCGGTATCCTGGAGGGAATACACCATCCAGACCTGTAGTGACAAGCAGATCCCCAGATCGCAAGAGCGCGACGGGCTCTTTCTTCCCTTGTGGATCATAGGGTTCTCCAGTGCGCAAGTCGCGTGCGGGCCCTTCCTTATCGGCAAAATCGTAATTAAATCCTATTCCCTTTAGCACATGACTGCGCGAGCGCCAAATCGGAGCGCTGCTTCCGCGCAGCTCTCCTTTTGCAAGAAAGAGATCTTCTTTCTGCATGTTCAACCTTTGCGCCAATTCCACAAGCATTCCCAATGTGGAGTTTGCTTGCTCCTGGGAGGAGAAAAAATTTTCGCGGCGCGAAAGAGCAAACAAAATCGCCTCGAAATGTTCAAAAAGACAGCGATCAGCTTCTCTTCCGCGCACAACGCGTACAGAGGGAATTAAACGCGCATCGGTGATCAATCTAATCCTCGAGCGGCTATGCCCAACGTATTCTACAACGCCAATTATGGAAGAGCCAACCAGAACGGGAGAATTTTTGGCGATGACTTTCTTCTTCAGTTTCACGTTCTGCTTCTCACCAGCGTCGATCCACACCGCGCTGCTCCAAGAAGAGGGTTCTCTAAATATCACTTGCGCAGGCAGTGATTGCATTTGACATTGCAAGCGCTGTGAAAGCTCTTCCAGGCGATGGGAAAAAAAGTTATTCCAGGCGGGGTCTGCGGAAGCGTTCAAATGTTTTAAACGCTCGAATTCCTCCTGCATGCGCACATCAAATCGCAGCCACTCTTTTACCTGCTTCAATTTGGATTGCAATAATCTATTTTCCTCTTGCAAGCTTTCCAGCTGCAGTTGCAATTCGCCACTGTCCTTTTTTTCCAGGTGCAATGGCAATGAGAACAAAAAGAAGACCTTACCCTTAATGGCGTCTAACCCACGCCAAAGAGGAGAAAAAGAACAAATGGCCATCGAACGCATGTTTTCTGCCGCATTGCGCGGTAGGCTAAAAAGAGAAAAGAAGAAGAGGCACAAAAAAAGATAAGGCCAATAAGAAAAACGTCGCATAAACTTAGAGTGTGTTGTACATATCAATCAGAGCATTAATGACATAGTCGCTATTGCCCTGAGAAATCCCGCATAAATTAATTCGCCCGTCACTTGGCATGTAAATGCCATATTCAGCAATTAAAGCATCTACATGGGCTTTTGTTAAACCGCTCATGCAAAACATGCCTTTGCCCTTTTGCACATAGCTAAAATCGCGCTCTCTATTTTTTGCCATCAGGCGCTCCGAAAAGTCCTTGCGCACCGCATCAATGCGCTCGCGCATGTGTTTAACCTCTAACATCCAGTGACTCTTTAAAGAAGGATCGGATAAAATATGCGCCACAATGGCAGCGCCATGTCGAGGAGGATTTGAATAATTTGCGCGGATCATCTGTTTGACGCGGCTGTGTATATGCTCTTTTGTTTTGCTATTCTTAGCTATGATAAATAGCGCTCCCACTCTTTCTCCATAAAGCGAGAAATTTTTCGCAGCCGAAAAGGCAACGCACATTTCACATCCCTTTTCGGCAAAAAGGCGCACTGCCACGGCATCTTCCGCAACTCCAGCCCCCAGTCCCTGATAGGCAAAGTCAAAAAAAGGAATGTGGCTGTGCTTCAAAAGGCACTTGGCCAATTCTTCCCATTGCTCAAGCGTTGGATCGCATCCCGACGGATTATGACAGCTTGCATGCAATACGACAATGCAGCCTGCTTCTCTTTGAGAGAAATCCTTTCGCATTTTGTCCAATTCCAAAGTATTTGTTTCCCTTGAATAATAGGGATACTCTTCAACGGGCAAATGGCATCCTTTAAAGACATTGCGGTGATTGGGCCACGTGGGAAAAGGAAGCAATACGGGCCGCGGCATCTCTTCTTGAAAAAAAGTTCCGCCCACTTTTAACGCTCCTGTGCCTCCAAGCGTTTGAAAGCCTGCGATTCTATTCTGTTCGCTTTCCCAAAATCCCTCTCCAAATACTAACGCGCCTAATTTATCAATTAACGCTCTATGTCCATCGATGGCCAAATATTCTTTATTGGACTCGCTTTCCACAAGAATTTTTTCCACCTCTTTAACGCATGCCATGATAGGTGTGCGCATGCATGCATCTCTATAATAGCCCACACCGAGATTAACTTTATTTTCCCGCGGATCGGCATGAAAGGCGGAAATCAAACCTAAAATAGGATCGGGAGGGGCTAAAGGGACCTGTTCGAAAAAATGCATAAAAAATTATTTCAACTTGGTTCAAAATCCCAGACGCCTTACTATAATCGGCGTTGTTCCGGGGCGTTAGCTCAGCTGGTAGAGCGCAACAATGGCATTGTTGAGGTCAGCGGTTCGAGACCGCTACGCTCCAAATGGTTCTATATTTTTAATCTCCGCCCGGAATAAAAAGGCCAATCCCTTTCTTCTTCTACATTCGTAATTCTTACCCAGGGCTGATTATTTCTTAAAGAGACATGTATAAACTGATCATCAGCGATGCACATGCCGACCTGTTGAATCTCCTTTTCCGAAGCCCCCCAAAACAGAAGATCGCCTATCTCTAATTGCTGTAGCTCGATGGGCTCAAATCCTTCCCAGGCAAATTGCTCTTGAAGCGTCCTGGGAAGAAAAAATCCCATTTGCCTATAGAGCATTTGAATCAATCCGGAACTATCAAAACCAAAACTCGAACGCCCGCCGCACGTAAAGGGGAGGTTGAGAAAACGCAGGCTAAAGCAAGCCAGCTCTTCCTTGGTTAACAGATGCGTATCGGAGGAGACATCCGCACCTTGAACATAAGCTTGCTCGCCATTGGGCAACGCGACAGTCAACCAATCCTCGCTATATGTGCTGGCAATTTCCAGCCGGCTTTCAAAGGGCAGGGTAAACCAAGGGCCATAGCCAACATCCGGCTGCTTATAAACATGCGCCATCAAGCGTTTGACTTCCACTAAGGGCTTTACACAGCTGCAATCGGCATAGCTTTCATCTCTTTCCAAAAGCATCTCCTTCCGTATCCATCCCTCGCACGAATCAACAGTGGCAATTTTTACCCACTCCTCCTGTACTTCTACTATTTTTACCTCTTCGGAAAAGATGGCCTGAGACACTGCTTTGGTTTCAACAGAAGGCTGTTCTCGCATAGTGGCAACAGGTACTTGTATGTAATGAAAGAGAAGTAAGGCGGCTAAAAGCATAGAGTGTCTCAAAGAAATTCGATCTGTTATATTAAATTAAGCTTAATTCAGAAAACTTTCAAGTCTTGCTTGACTCCTAAGAAGATCCCTTACACAATTCTCTTCTAAAATCAAGGAGACACTATGAGCTGTTCGCTGTCTAAAGTCCCAACCGTCAAGGATTATAACGACGCATTTTCTTTACTAAAACCCGTTCGCAAAGAGCAAAAAGCACCCTTGCAAGACACCGCATCAAAATTTGAAGAGTTAACAAAAATCATTGAAAGCTTATCCTCCGCCCTTTTCCAGGAGGCCCATTTTTTTGCATCTGCTAAATCGACTTACACTGAAAATGGGGATGCTGAACATTTTGCGCAGTGGCATGAATTCTTTAGCGCAATGGATGCACACAATACATTGCTTAAAAAAACCAGAGAAGAAATCCAAACAATCTATGACAATATCATACAAAATAATGAGTCATCTAGATTGCAGGCATATGAAATCGATTACAATTCATTTATGAAAAAGATTAATCAACAATTCAAGATCTACGAGCAAATACAGTCTTTTCAATCTACCGTATTAGAGCATGAGGTTTTTCTACTTACTCATTCTAGAAAGGATTTAAGTTGTATCATCTTGTGACATGAGCGGCGAGGTAAATTTAATCCGATGGAATTTTTGCCAGTCCCTTATCTTGAACGAGCTAAGGGATTCCTCTCTGATTAAGAAAAAGAGAGTTCACCATATTCCCCATAACAACTACCACAGTACGTATGCTTTTGGCCTCAGAACAATTCGAGAAAGATCATCCGAGCAAATTCATGAATGGCGAACAACGGTGGATATACTTACAGATTTAATGCAAAATTTGAATACTCTCTTCTTTAGAGTTGTTTGTGTTAGAAAAGAATTTACGTCCATTCAAAAAACGTATAATCCTCGTGGAGACTATTGGCATATTCACAACATAAAGAATCGCATTAATTTTCTAATGAAAAAAAAAGAGGGTTTTTCAGATCAAAAAACCCAGATCTCCTTGGCATATACACGCCTTTGTAAATTTTATTTCTCTGTTGAGAGCATAACCAATAGAAACTTTAACGAACTTTTAACACTCCTTTCAGAGCAGCTCTCTTTTTACAACGACGCTTCTTCTTTCCAAAGAGAATTACCTGAACTTCCTCATCCCACTCCAATTTGCCGCTGCTGTATTATTCTCTAAAAATGATAAAAGCGCTCCATTTCCGCTAGGACTTTGTCTCGCGAATCAAAGAAAGTTCTGCTGGGAGGAAGGCTATTGAGGAAATGCTTTCCGTAATTCTTTTTCGCAAGCCGTGGATCCAAGCACAGTATGCATCCCCTGTCTTTTTTTGTGCGCAATAGCCGTCCAAATCCCTGCTTAAACTTGATGACGGCCAAAGGAATGGCATAATGCAAAAAGGAATCCTTTCCTTCTTTTTCCATTACTTCTGCATGGGCTTCATAAAAGGGTTCGGAAGGCACAGGAAAGGGAAGTTTGGAAATAATCACACAGCGCAACGCTTCTCCCGGGACGTCTACGCCTTCCCAGAAAGAATCTGTGCCAAAAAGCACGCTCCCTTCGCGGCTTTTAAATTTCTGGAGAAGTACATGCCGGGGTAGTTCTCCCTGCCTGAGAAAAGGGTATTTGCGAGACAAAGCTCCGCTTGAGAGCGCATCATAGCACTGCGAAAGCATATCGTAGGAAGTAAAGAGGACAAAGACGCTGCCTCTGCTCTTTTCAATGGCTTGTTCAATAGTGAAGATGTGCTGCGGAAAATAATCAGGAGCGTTGGGAAAGGGCAGATCCGTGGGAACGAGAAAAAGGGAGCGGCTCGCAAAATCAAAAGGAGAATCGTAAATGCTTTGCGAGGAAATCTCTTTCGTCAAGCCAAGCCTTTCCTTCACATATGTAAAAGAGCCGCCCGCGGCCAGCGTCGCACTACACAAGATTGCTGATTTTTGCGTGGAAAAAAGATGCGATTGGCAAAACGCGGATATATCCAGAGAGGCTTCAAAAAGAATGATATTGTTGCGAAATACTTCGATCCAGCGAATGCGCTCCGATGCAAATTCACCTGAGATAAAGTGCAAGGCGAAATCCGCCGCTTCATTTATGCGCGCTGCAATCGATTGTATCTCCAAAATGTGGTTGCTGATTTTTCCAAACCCAGGAGCATCTTTAAAAGTTTCGAGATTTTTACCTAAGAGCAAAAGAGAACTTCCCAAAGCAGAGAGCTGTTGGGCAAGAGATTTGCTTGCAGGGACAATATGTTCATTCCAAAAAGAATGTGCGCTATGGGGCGACTTCAAGCGCAATTTAAACCCATCTAAGTTATCTTTTTTTGCATGCAGCTCCAAAAAGGAGCGCCACTGCTGAAACGCCTTATCCAAAAGCTGTATGGCGAGGCGAATCTGTCCCGGAATGTGCATTTCGATCATTTCCGAAAGGGCATTTGAAAATATCCCGAACTGATCCAAAGAATTGGTTTTTGGCTGCGTCGGCTCTTTCTCAAAATTCTTATCCTCACTTGTGCCTTGTCCTCGCACACTGGTCGCTCGCTCCAGGGAAGAATTTTGAGAAGTTTCCTTGCCAAATTCCCGATTCTTCGGACCATTTCGATATAAAGAGAAAGCCAAAAGATCGCTTTTTAAAATTGAAAGCCTGCTTCTCTCGGGATGCACATCGGAATGGATTTTGAGTAAATTGTGAATTAGAAAGAGCCGGTCCATGCGCTGGGCAGAGCTCTCCTGCGCGACGTGTTCAATGTGATGCGCTTCGTCGAGAATAAGCCGCTCAAATGACGGAATGATCCCTTCTTTTTCCTTTTGCCTTAGCTGAATATCAGCGAAAAGAAGCGCGTGATTGACTAGCAATACTTGCGCATCTTCGGCTTCATCCCGCGCTTTGAAAAAAAAGCACTTTTTATAATGCGGACACTGCATGTGATTACAGCTTTCCGCATCTGCGGAAACCTTGTCCCAAACAGCTTCATGCATGGGAAAAGAGATAGCCGACTTGGATCCTTCCAGCGTCTTTTCCGACCATTGCTCCAGCAAGCGGAACGTTTGCATGTCACCAGACGGAATGAGAAGCGGCTCTTCTTGCAGCTCTTTCAACTTGCGTCGGCACAGGTAATTTCTCATACCCTTGACAAGGCATACCTTGACTTCTCTATTTAGCGCACTTAGTAAAAGAGGAATATCTTTTTCTAGAAGCTGCTCTTGCAAAGCGATCGTATGCGTGGAGACAACCGTTTTCTCCTTGTGCTTTAAAGCATAGACCAGTGCAGGCACGAGGTAGGCAAAGCTCTTGCCTGTTCCAGTTCCCGCTTCGATTAGGGCAATTGTTTTCTCCTTATAAGCAGCAAGAACCTGCAGAGCCATCTCTTTTTGCTCTTGCCTCTCCTCATAATTTTCTAAAAAGCAATCGAGCATTCCGCCTTTTGAAAAGACGCCGCGTGTAAATTGTTCTTCGTTTTCGATAGAAGAGGATGTATGCATAGCGCGGAAATTTTTACTTATTTCCTTTAAAGAATCAAGGTTTTAATAATTAATTTCATTCTCGGACGTTGCAAAATTGCGTCCGATTGCCTACACTATTATATATTCATTTTGAGTTAAAGGATGGCGTCAATGAAACTCATCATCGCTAGCCGCAATGTACACAAAATCCGCGAATTTCGCGCGATGCTAAAAGCGCTTCCGCAATTGGATCTATTGAGTCTTATCGACTTTCCGCAGTATACACCGCCTCCAGAAGCTGGAGCGACGTTTAAGGAGAATGCCGTTTTAAAAGCGGAGCATGCCGCAAAGACTTTGCACCATTATGCCATTGCTGACGATTCGGGTCTCGTAGTTCCCGCGCTGGGAGGCGCTCCCGGTGTGATCTCGCGCCGCTATGCGGGAGAACGCGCCACGGACAAAGAAAATCGCCAAAAGCTTCTGAGCGAGATGCGCGATTTGCATGAGGGCGAAAGGCAGGCCTATTTTGAATGCTGGATCGCGCTGTCTTCACCGCAAGGTTTGGAAAAATGCGTTCAAGGCATAGCAGAAGGTGAAATTATCGATAGGGAAAAAGGGCGTTTGGGCTTTGGCTACGACTCGCTTTTTATCAAGCACGAGTATGGAAAGACATTTGCCGAATTAGAAGAAGAGGTGAAAAATCGCATTTCCCATCGGCGAAAAGCCCTGGATAAACTCTTGCCCTATCTTGAATCTCTCATAGAAAAATGCCCAGTGTGATGCTATAGTGATTTAAAACAAGATTGAGAAAAATATGCAAGGAGGCTGCGAAAATTTTTTGTCTGGAGCAAGCGACCATTGTACGAGTACAAGGCGCGAGCGAAGACGAAAAATTTTCTGCAAAGCCGACGCGGGAGATTTTCTCAATATTGTTTTAAATTACTATACCACAGAGATTTGATTATTTTTCTCTGCGTTTTCTGTGGTAACAAAATTTAGCATTCGACTTCGCAGGTCTCTTCAGAGAGAATCGTTTCGGAAAAGCAGGTTTCTTCCCAAGGAAAGTCCGCAATTAAAGCGCGCACTTGTGCGATGGATTGGGCGCGATTTATCCCTTCGCGCAAGCGCCGCGTTCCCTGGCCTTTTTTCAAATACCAGCACCCCACGCGGCGCATGTCCATGACGACTTTGCGATCGGAGTGATAGGAAATGATATGCTCGAGGTGTTCTAACAACGCGTCTCGATACTCTAAAGAGGAGCGAGAAAAGAGAGACTCGCCGTTTTGGTGGCGATAAATGTCTTCAATAAGCCAAGGCTGTCCCATGGTTCCACGCGCAAGCAAAATGGCATCGCAGCCGGTATGCGCAAATATTTTCTCCGCGCTTGCGGCGTCGAAAATGTCTCCATTTCCAATTACCTTAATGCTTTTTGCTCTACTTTTGCATTCTTTGATCACATCCCAATTAGCTGGCCCCTTATATCCTTGCGAGCGCGTGCGACCATGAATGCAGATCGCCGACGCGCCAGCTGCTTGCGCAATCTGCAAGATCTCGCAGGCATTGATATTTTGCATGTCCCAGCCGATGCGGATTTTCACAGTGACGGGAATATTTACGGCACTGACCATCTGGTGAATAATTTCTCCAATGCGCTCAGGATGTTTCAAAAGCCCCGATCCGCTGCCATCCTTTGTGACTTTATCGACAGGACAGCCGCAATTTAAATCTACAAGATCAAAACCGAGATCTTCAATGATTTTAGCGCAGGGAGCCGCTAAATGTGGTTTGCTGCCGCAAAGCTGGCCTCCGATGGGATGCATGTCCGCTTCATAATCCAAAAGGCGGTAGGTATGAGGGTCGTTGCGAATAAGGGCGTCCATTTTTACCATTTCGCAAAAGATAAGCCCAGGTCGATATTTAGATGTCATGCGCCTAAAGGGCAAATCGGAGCATCCCGCTAAGGGCGCGCAAAAAATATTGGAAGGAAGCAGAAGAGATCCAATTGAAAAAGGAGACAAAGGCTTTTTCACTAGATGAGAAGAAAGAGTAAAAATTTTTCTAAAATTTGCAGCCCAAAAAAGGCGAGAATCGGACTTAAGTCCAACGCCCCGCCAATGGGAGGGATAAACCGCCTAAAGAGATTGAGATAGGGATCGGTGTAAAACCTCAAAAAACGCATGATCTGATGCGCGGAAAACGCGGGGAACCATGACCCTATTATGCGCACCGCGAGCATAAGAGTGTAAAGTCCAAAAAGCCAATGAATAGTTTTAATCGTTAAAATAAGCATACCAGCTATTTTACTCTTCTGTATCCGCTGAAGCAACAGCAATTTTTAAAATTTTTATTTAAATCTCTCCTCTATAGCTCTAAAAGACATGCTAAAGTACAATTCTTTATCTATGTTTATGTCCAAATTAATTAACGCGATCAAAGCAAAGCTCTTTGTCTCTCAAATGCTCGGCGTTAGCATAGAGGAGCAAGAATTAAAATGGGCCCTTGTCACAAAAGATAAAGGCTCCATCCGCTTAGCCGCCAGCTCGTGTTCTCCCTTGAAAGAAAGCCTTGCGCTATCTAAAGACCTTGCAAAGGAAGAAAAATTGCGCATAGCTTCAGGCCTTTCTTCTGAAGAAATGATTTTCCGCTCTGTCGAGATTCCCTTAAAAACGCGCGGCAAAGTTTTGGCTGCCCTTCCCTTTCAACTAGAAACACTTCTTCCCTTTGCCCCCGAGCAAACACTTATTTGCCCTTTCCAAAAATCTCTAAGTGGAAAGATGACGCAAGTTAACGTGTTCGCCACTTCAAAAGATTCCTTAGCCCTGCACGCGCAGCGCCTGAGCAGCGCCGCTGCGCACCCCGATAAGATGACAAGCACACCTCTTGCGCTTTATCGCCTTGCGCGGCTGCTGTATCCTGAATGCAAAGATCTATTATTTTTTCATTTTGGCTCTTCCTCTAGCAGCTGTATCTGTCTAAAGGGTGGAGATCTCATCCTTTCTCAATCGATTCCTTTTGGCAAAGCAAATCTCATCCAAGCGGCACAAGGAGATTTTCCTGATAGAGATAAAGAAGAGTTAAAGCAGCTTATACATTCTCCTTGGGAAAGCCATGCGCATCTTTCCGCTTTTAAAGAAAAATGTGGACGTATTTTGGAAAGATTTGCTGTGTTCCTCAAAGAAAAGATAGCGCCTTGCGAAAACATGCCTTGGATCGTCCTTGGCGAATATGCGACATCCTTTGAGCTTATCGCTATATGGAAGAGCGTTTTTGGCTCAGAGCCATTATCTCTCAATCCTCCCGCTAGCTTTTCTATCGACATCTTGCATTCGCATTGCTTGTCCATCGGCTTTGCACTTGATGGGCTCGCATCGGACAAGCAGAGCATGCAACTATTGCAAAAAGAGTTTACCCCTCCCCAGCACCTCCTCACACGCAAAAGAAGAGCTTTAATTTACGCGGCCTCTTGCCTTGCGCTGAGCGTTTTTATTGCTTTTGCCACGGGAAGCATTTTGCAAAAAAAAAGACGCGCGCTTTCGGAAAAAATGCACCTCTATTTTGCATCGAATAAAGTTCTTTCTGAAGACCAGATAGAGATGGAATTAGCGCAATCAGAGCGCTCTTTTTTAAAACAGAAAAATACTTCGCCCTTTTTTCTCACTGTGCCTAAGTCGAGCGAAGTCTTTGCCTGGATAAGCACACATCCTTGCCTGGCAATGGCCGATGGGCTTCCCAAAGAGGGCATCGAAATAAAAAAAGTGCGCTACCAGTTGGCCAAATTTCCCAGTATTGATGATCCTTCCACCCCCTACAATGCGCATGTCGACATCGAATTTACTGCAACAACTCCCCGGCTGGCCAGAGAGTTTCACGAAGCGCTGCTTAAAGGAGATCGCATCGTCAATGCCAAAAAAGAAATAAAGTGGAACGCGCAGGGCAATCAGTACACTGTGCAATTTGAACTCAATAAGAGTCCTCCCTTATGAAGAAAATTTCCCTTCCCCATCTTTTCGGCTATTGGGTTTTATTGTGCCTCTCTCCGCTGCCCGTCCTTTATTTTCTCATGCGCTATTCTTCTTCTCTAGAGCATTTAAAACAGCTAGACGAGAGAATAGAAGCCATTCACATACGAAAAGAGCAAACAGATAGCCTGAAAAAGCGCGAACATTCGCTTCTCTCCTCTTTTTCCGATTCCGATCCCTTCTACATCGACAAATATCTGGAAACGCTCACGTTTTTAGAATCTGAAAGCAAAAAGATGGAATCCCTTGCCTCAGAAGGTTTGATCGATGAGTCTCTACTGAACCGCTTGCAATTTCTTAAGAGCAGTTCTAATCGGCTTTTGTTTTCCGAAGAGAAGATGCGCCATAAAGAAAATATGCGCGAGGTCTTTGAAAACCAGCAACATCCTGTTGAAATCAACGAAGAAGACCTTAAAAAGCTGCTCTGCCTGATTGAAGGAGTGACGATCTGGCCCTATGGCCCCAGAGAAGGCAGGCCGCAATTAATCGTGCAAGACATTCAATTTACTAAAAAGCGCTACTCTCCACAAGATCACGTATACAGCGTTACCCTCAATCTCATCAAAAGGGAAAATTTTAAGGAACCTTCTTCATGAAAAAACTTTTTTTTTCGCTTCTCTTATTTTTATGCAGCTGTGGCGCTTACAAAAAAGATCCCAATCCTCCTATCACGAGCATGCAAATCATCGACCGTCACGGCTTTGCTGAAACCATCAGCAATAAAGATCGCATAGCCACTTACAAAGCAGTCGATTTTCTCGCTCCTCAACCCTACCAAAAGGTATTGCGCGTGTATGGACGCAATGCACAGGGTCAGAGCACTTCAAAAATCACCAGCTATCACGACAATGGGCAGTTATTCCAGTATCTCGAGGTCACTGATGGAAGGGCGCATGGATTCTACCGCGAATGGTTTGCCAACGGACAATTAAAAATTGAATCCTACCTCATCGAAGGCCTGGCAGATATTCATGATCTGGCGCAAAGAAGTTGGATTTTTGATGGCGTAAGCCGCGTGTGGAATGAGCAAGGCAGAAAGATTGCACAAATCCATTATGAAAAAGGCCTTTTGCATACGCCTTCTCTCTATTACCATCCCGATGGAGCATTGGAAAAAATCATCCCATATGAATCGGGATTGATTCAAGGTGATCTCAACATGTACGACGCTGCCGGCTTTCTCCTTGAACAAATTCCTTATGTCGCAGGAAAAAAGCAGGGCCAAGCGCGCTGTTTTTGGGAAAAAGAGCGGCCCCTATATGTGGAAAATTACGAAGGCGATCTTTTGCAAGAAGCCTCTTATTATGATCGAGGGGGAAAATGCTGCGCACAAATTAAACAAGGCAAAGGACAACAAGCCTTATTTAAGGAAGATAATCTCTACTCTCTCGTGGAATACAACCAGGGAATTCCCGACGGCCTTGTCTCAATTTTTCATCCCAATGGAATGCTTCTCTCCACCTATATTGTCAAAGACAATAAAAAAGAGGGAGAAGAATGGGAATACTATCCCCATGCCGCTTCTGAAAAGCCACAGGCCAAACTTTGCGTGCACTGGCACGACGATGTCCTACAAGGCATTATGAAAACCTGGTATTCCAATGGCGTAATGGAGAGCCAGCGCGAGATCAATGTCAATAAAAAGCAGGGACTTTCTTTTGCCTGGTACAAAAACGGCGATCTCATGCTCATGGAAGAATATGAAAATGACATGCTCATCAAGGGTTCTTACTTCAAAAAAGGAGACAAGGCTCCTATATCTAGAATCGAAAGCGGCAAAGGCCTTGCGACTTTGTATACGAGTGATGGAATTTTCCTTCGCAAAGTCTCTTATGAAAAAGGTAAACCCAAACTTGACGAAGAGTTTTAAGGAGTTTTATCCTCAGGCTGCAAATACTGCCCGCCCGGGATTTCAGGATACGCCCCTTTCTTTTTGGGAGGAGGATGACAGGTGCGCGGGCCTGCGCAGCCCAGCGCTAAAACTGTAGCACTCGTAGACACTGTGTCGCAAACCGCATAGTCTTTTCCATCCATGCAATACCAAATAACAACATAGGGCGTTTTGGAGCGATATCCCGATTCAATTTGTGCATTGGGGCCCCGATAGCCGCCAGCATACACGTAGCTATCTGTCCAGGTAGCGGAGTTTTGTGCTCTCACGACAATTTCACCCAAGTAAGATCCATCCGCTCCGCGCACCACTGCGCGTAAATCGAAATTGCTATTATTAAACAAACGCACAGAGCCAGCGTATGCTGACGTTGTCATAACAAACAAAACGAAAAAAAAACCTGCAAGATTTCTCATAATTATTGCCCATTTTGGCCGCACTGCTGATCCCCTCCGCAACTCAAGGCTGTCACGGTAGATTCTGAAGCGACGTCCATGCACGTACCAAAAAGCTCGCCGCTGTCGCAATACCAATTTACGGTGTAAGGAGTCTGGGGAGCCGAGGGTTGGGAATTGTATCCATAATACTCATAGTTCAAAGACCACGTCGTGCTATCGCCAGGTTGAATGACGACCTCTTCTAAAACAGTTCCCGTGGCATCTTGAATAACGGCATTTAAAGGGACTTGACTATCATTTTCCAGTGTCAGTATGTCTGCCCAACTCAACAAGCAAAAAGACCAAAAACAAAAAAGAAAGCGTAGTAACATATCACTCCTCAGGACATTCTTGTGAACCGGAACAGTTTTGCGCTAACACGACAGAGCCAGCAGAGACATCGTCACACACACCAAAGGGTTGGCCTCCCATGCAATACCATTCGACAGTATAAGGTGTTGTCGATGAAGAGGGGTTGTAGCCAAATTGATAAAAATCGTCGGCCCACGTACTTGCATCGCGGGAATTGAGAATGACCTCATCTAACACAGCGCCATCCGCTGCCAGGATGACGGCCTTTAATTTATAATCTGTATTGTTGAAGAGATTGACTGAATTGCACCAGCCTGCAATAGAACCGCACAGCATCAGTATTAAACATCTCTTCATTATTTTGTACTCTCCGCAACTTTAGCCCATTTAAAATCCAACACTCCCATTGAAGATAAAATGACATCTTCGAGGCGCGACTGCTGGCCATAAAGCATCGTAAAATAAAAAATGGGCAAAATAGGCATCTCTGCAATAAGCAGCTTTTCGCTCTCTTTCAACAAATTCAAACGCTCAATAGGATTCGCTTCGATCTCTGAGCGGCGCAACAGTTCTGCATACTGGCTATTTTCCCAATGGGTATTATTCAAGCCCTCTGTTTTGTATCTAAACACATCCAGGAAATTAATGGGATCATTAAAATCAGCAACCCAGCTTCCAATAGCTAATTCATAATTTTGTTTCTTTATCCGATCAAAGTAGACTTTATTTTCACAGGATTCCAGTTTTACGCGTATGCCAAAGACTTTGTTCCATTGCTGCTGAACGGCTTGTGCTATAAGGTGATTGCGCTGCGTAGCTGAATAAAACAGCGTAAGTTCTTCAAAGGCCTTTTTGTCGACTTGCAAAGCATTCATCGATTCCAAAAAGAGAGAACGCGCTTCGGGAATGGCGCCATCTGTAAAATAGGGCTCTTCTTGCAATCCAAATGAAAGCGGGACAAGTCCTGTGGCCGGTATTTGATTGCCTTGCGTCACATGCTCAACTATCTCTTTGCGATCAATCGCCATCGCAAGAGCTCTTCTAATACGCGCATCTTTCAACAAAGAATGCTCTGTATTGACTCTTATAAAATAAGTGGCCAACATTTCCTTTGTTTTTAAAATATTTTGTTTTCTCAGGGCATTTATAGATTCAACCGGAAGTGTGGACAAAGGAGATCCGGTCCAATCCAACTCCTTTTTTTCAAACATTTTTAACGCTGTGTCTTCGTCATTCACTACCACTATTTCCAATTCTTTGAGTTCCACTGCATGGGCATCCCAGTAGGTGGAATTTTTCTCGACGACAATGCGATCGCTATGCTTCCACTCTCTTAAACGAAATGGGCCATTGCATACATAAGAGGCGGCAGATTGCGCCCAGTTGGGATTGACAGCTTCAAAGCGAGCGTTAACAGGAAAGAAGGCAGGGAATGCGACCAACTCTAGAAAATAAGGCGCCGAGTGCTCCAATTCAACTTCCAGAGTTTTGTCATCGACGACGCGCACACCTAACGCTTCCGGCTTTAATTTACCTTCTTTAATAGCTTTTGCATTTTTTAAAATATAAAGATAGGAGGCGATGTCCGATGGATACTGGGGATCTAAAAGTTTTTTCCACGCATACGCGAAATCTTGCGCTGTGACAGAGTCATCGTTGGACCATTTGGCATCGCGTAAGAAAAAGGTATACGTCTTCATATCTTGAGAATAAGAAACGCTTTTTGCCAAAGCCAACTCCGCCTTTTCTGTCTTTCCGACTCGCGTCAACCCATCAAAGAGCAATCTCACTATTGTCAAACTGTGAATATCGCGCGCTTGATGAGGATCTAATGTGCTCGGCTCGTTGAGAATAGTAATGCGTGCAGAGGCAATTTTCTGTGCAGGAGGTTTTGACGACTGACATCCGCATACGAGCAGTCCCAAACAAAACAGCAGTATCCCATACAGTTTCATAAATCACTCCCAGGCTAAAACATTTTTAGAAAATAACAGTAAAGAGTTGAATTTTGCAATCATATAGAAAAGTGGTATAGCATAAATTTATGCATACTTACGCGCTAGCTAAATATCCTACTCCTGTCTTAAATAGGCCTGACTTTTCTTCTTGTTTCGGCGGAGAAAAGGGAGATCGCTTGCTGTTAGATGATCAGCACCTCCTGCGCGCTGTCGAGACCATTTTATTTCCTCTTGCTTCCTTGGAGCTTCTAGAAAAGATGCCGCAGCCTCACATTTGGCGCGCGCGTACAAAAGAATACCCAAGCCAAGAAAATCTCTACGTCGATGAGCGCTTTCTTATTTCTGTTGAGACTCGTCCTCCTCAGAGGCTGCAGATGCTGCCTTCTAAAGAGTGCATCCTCGAACATCTGCAAGAACTCATCGGAGCGCGCTACATTTGGGGAGGAAATTGGCCACAGGGAATAGCTCAGCTTCTCGAGTGGTATGCGCCCTCAATTGCCATTTCTAACCAACTGCAAGAGATGTGGCAGCTCAAAGGCGTGGATTGCTCTGGCTTGCTCTATTTCGCCACGCAAGGCTTTACACCGCGCAACACTTCACAACTCGTGCAGTGGGGAGAGAGTCTCCCGATTGGGGGCAAAGGCCTCGACGCTATTCTCGATATACTTTTACCTCTGGATTTAATTGTTTGGAAAGGACATGTTATCGTCGTTTTTGACAAAACAACGGCTGTCGAAAGCAAAGCCGGCCACGGCGTAGTGACCGCGCCTTTGCAAGAGCGCTTGGATTTTCTTCTAAAGGAGAAGAAAGCTGTCGATAGCTACATCACATCGGAACCCGCTTTTGTCATAAACAGATGGTTATGTCCTTATTTACTCGATTGATGGTCAGTGGCGCAGTGATCGCGACCATTTATTCTCTAATCAATTCCTATAAGGAAAAGCACTCCCCATCGCGCCCCACGTCGTCTCTTCCAGATAAGCGTTTGCTTGCCTGTCCTAATTATGAAAAATATGCTAAGCAAAATTTAACAAAAACCCACACAGTGGAAGATTGGGGAGAAATTTATAAACGCGAAAAACAAGATAAAACTTCAGGAGAAAAATATGCTCTGAACGTCCTTTACATGAGCCCGCAAAGAGCTGCTCTCTACGAAATTTTCTTTAACATCAAGCGACAACAATGGGAGCGCAATGGCCAGGCTTTGCCAGAGGGAATGTATAACATTGTCATTACCAAAGAGTGGAAAATGTTAGCATTCAATGATGACGATGAAGAGCTGTTCAATGCTGTCATCAACCAGAAAAAATTATCTTCGAAAGTGTTTCTTAAACACATTTCTTTAGCCAGTGGAGAGTGTGCGTTTTTTGCAGGGATGGCCAGCTTAGAGAAAGGACGCTTTACTTGGAATGGTCGATCGGGTCATTTTCGCCCAAAAGAAATCCATGTCTCTCTATGCAAAAAATGGTTAAAATGTCATAGAGTAACTGATGCCATCTATATTAAACATGAAAAGGAAAAAATTCGAGAACGTCTCTAATAACCCAACTTGAGATTGTTGTAAAACTTCAATTCAGTAGCCAAACCTGCGCGAAAATCATCGAATTTTGTCACCAAAGTGAGTTTTGCAACGGTCTCAAGTTGGGTTAATATAATTCTTCTATGATCTTTGCGACCAGCGCGCTCCAGCCTGTTTGGTGCGAAGCGCCCAAGCCTTGGCCAGTTTCCGGATTAAAATATTCATAAAAGGGAATATGGTCTTTCCAGTGCGGATCTGTTTTAAAAGGAAAGTGGGGGCCCAAAATTGGCCTGTGTCCGCTGTATTCATCTTGGGTAAAGAGCGCGATAATTTTTCTGGAAAAAGCATCTGCCATATTTTCTAGTGTCACTTCCTCTTCTCCTTCGACAGCGATTTTTAAATCCCTTCCAATGCCCTTAGCAACTTTTCTTAAGGATTCGATAAGTAAATAATTCACCGGAATCCAGATCGGGCCTCGCCAATTCGAATTGCCTCCTTTGATGCGTTCGACGGACTCTGCCGGTTCGTAACTCACTTTTTTATCTTCAAATACAAAAGGGGCTTCGAGATAAATTTTAGATAAGCTGCGTAGACCGTAAGTGGAGCGAAACTCATTAGGATTCCAAATATAGCGCAAAACGCTCTTGAGATGCGCTTCATCCATTAAAGTGAGAACAAAACTCTTTTCATTTTTATGATGTGTAGGAATTATGCATTGATCGGTGAGATGTTTGCGATTCTCAAGGAACCATAAGAAATTACGGCGAAACTCGGGGTGGGCATTGAGTTCTTTTTCGTCGATATATTCTGTCGCATACAAGGGAATGATGCCTACGAGCGAGCGCACGCGGAATTTTTCAAATCTTCCATCTGGATAGGTCAGCACGTCATAAAAAAAGCCATCCTTTTCACTCCACATTTCATAATCGCGATGGCCGCGCTTCTTTAGCGCATCGGCAATGTAGACATAGTGCTCAAAAAATTTTGTCGCTAGTGATTCATAAACGCTATTTTTTTTAGCTAGCTCCAAAGCCATCCGCATGAGATTCAGGCAAAAGAAAGCCATCCATCCTGTGCCATCGGATTGCTGCAACTTAATGCCGCCGGCTAGTCTCGCCGAACGATCGAGGACGCTGATATTATCCATCCCCAAGAATCCGCCTTCAAAAACATTGTTTCCGCTGCTATCTACTTTATTTACCCACCAGGAAAAGTTCATTAGCAGCTTGTGAAAACAGCGCTCTAAAAAGTCTCGATCTCCTTCTCCTGTTTTTTCTTTTTCTCTTTCATAAAGTTTCCATACTGCCCACCCTTGGACTGGTGGGTTCGTATCGGAAAATTCCCATTCATAGGACGGAATTTGTCCATTGGGATGTTGAAATTGATCAAAGTGTAAAAGCCATAACTGTTCTTTGGCATACTCCATGTCGACCATGCTCAATGCAATGCAATGAAAAGCGTGGTCCCAAGCGGCAAACCAGGGATACTCCCATTTGTCAGGCATAGACATGATGCGCATCGAATTGAGATGCTCCCAGTGCTGATTGCGAATCGTCCAGCGAGAATCAGGAGGGGGATGTGCAGAATTATCGCCCTTGAGCCACAGATTCACATCAAATAAATAGATCTGTTTGCTCCAAAGCATTCCGGCTAGGGCTTGTCTTTGAATTTGCTTTTCTTCCTCTGTCGCTTTTGCAGGATAGAGCGCTTCGTAAAAATCATTCGCTTCCTGCTTGCGCATGGAAATAATCTCTTCAATCTCTTTTAAAGGATTTTCTTTCTCGCAATCGACGAGGCGCAAGTAAAGCGTTGCAGATTTATAGGGAGGAACCTGCTTAAACAGGTAATGCAAACAGGCTTTGGTTCCCTTCTTTGCAGGATTAACCGTATTTTCTTTATGAACGATATGCCTGTGGAAGCCATCTTTGTAAAACAGATGTACATCTTCTTTATGTATACGCGATTCATTATCGGTGAAAAGAGCCTTGGCGTGTGAAGGTCCATAGAGATAGCGTTTTCCCAACTGATAGAGAAATCCCAAATTGGATGGAGAGGCCATCTCTTGTTCATCGGCAATTAAACACGCATGCGCTCTCTGTTTGCTTTTTTCATAAATATTGGGAGAGGGCATGGGTTTTTCTTTCCAAGACCATTGATTGCGAAACCATAAATGGGGAAGGATATGCAAATCTGCCGGTGCGTTTGAGCGATTAAAGGCTTCTATCTTTATGCAAACATCTTCCTCAGAAGCTTTGGCGTATTCGATAAAAATGTCAAAATACTTATTCTCATTAAATATCCCTGTGTCGATTAATTCATATTCGGGATCGGCTGTGGAACGCTTTTGATTTTCTTCTTTTAATTTTTGATAGGGAAATTCCTCCTGCGGATATTTATAGAGGTATTTCATGTAAGAATGCGTCGGTGTGCCATCTAGATAGTAGTAATATTCTTTAACATCTTCTCCATGATTTCCCTCATTAGAGTTCAAACCAAAGAGGCGCTCTTTTAAAATAGGGTCTTTACCATTCCAAAAGACGGGAGAAAAGACAAGGATTTGATAGCGGTCGCACCAACCGGCAATGCCGTCTTCTCCCCACCGGTATGTTTTGCTATTTGCACTATCAAAGGGGAAATAGTTCCACGCATCGCCATTAGCACTATAATCTTCTCTGACCGTTCCCCATGCACGCTCAGAAACGTAAGGGCCCCACCTCTTCCAAGGCGGAACACTGCTATCGCTCTCCTCTCTTAATCGTTTTTCTTCTTTATTACTGTCTTTCTTGCGCATAGCGAGCAGCTCCTAGCAACGCCGTCCTATCGTTCAGCACAATATAGACAGGAATATTCTCAAGTAGATGTGCAAATCTACCTTTTGATGTAAAAGCATCCATAAAAATCTTATTCTCTGTAAAAAATGATACTAAAAGCGGTGCGACCCCTCCTCCCAAAAACACTCCGCCGGTGCTCAAGTATTTCAGCGCCAGGTTTCCTGCTTCCGAACCATAGATCGAAACAAAAAGGTGTATGGCTCTAATGCACGTTTGCGATTCTCCGCTTAATGCTTTTTGGGTGATGAGTTTTTGCGGTTCATCCTGCACGCGAATCGCTTCCACATCTTCTTCCCCCTTTTCCCTTCCTGTATCCACTAAAAAGCGATAGATCCGGTAAATGCCTGAACCGGATAAAATCCTTTCATAAGAAATGTGATCTAATACCCGCTTAAGGTAATGCCATAAATCCACTTGCTCTTCGTCAACCGGGGCAAAATCTGCATGGCCTCCTTCGCAAGCAAACGGATGATGCGCTTTGCCATCCCAATAAAGTCCAGCCTCTCCCAATCCCGTTCCCGCGGAAATCAGAGCGCGATTACCTCCTTTCCTTTCTCCTTGATTCAAACAGACCAATTCCTTTTCATCGAGCTCTCTTAAACCCCAGGCATTGGCCTCAAGGTCATTGATCACCCAAACAGAAGAAATTTGCAACGCGTCTTGTAACTCTTTGGCATCGATGATCCAGGGAATATTAGTCTCTTGGCTGCGCCCTTCGATAACAGGCCCTGCAACGCCGACGCATATCGATGTGACTTTAACCTTAGGAGCAGATGCCAAAAAAGCGCAGATCAAACTAAATAGATCGGGATAGTCGCGGCTGCGGTATTTTATTTCCTGTTTGCAAACCAGCTTTTTATTGGATTCAAAAAGCGCCAGCCTCACCTTTGTTCCGCCAACATCTCCCGCAAGTAACATTCCCTGGGCCTTTATGTTATTAAGTTCCTAGAGATGTTTGAGGTGTAAAATGAAACACCTTAATTGAATTGAACATCTCAGGCCGGATTATAAAATAATCACATCTTAGGTCAAGAACTTTTAAAGTCGATGCTAAGGCATCCATTTCAGATGGCAGTTGCCCAATTTCAGAGAACATTTCTTAGGTAACGCCTCATCGGGCTGCTCAGCGCGCTCACTTCCCACACCTGGCGGTGCGGGTCCCCTCTCGCGTCGCATCGCAGGGCGAAGTTAAAGATGCATCTAGTACTGTTCGCTCTGCGAAGCGACAGGCGAATAGGGACCCACGAAGTGGGAAAATGAGCATGCCTGAGCAGCCCGACGATTCAGATTCGCACAGCAAAATCGCAGCACAGGAGAGCCCGCACGACACGTCGTCAGACGTGCAGTGGGGCGTGGGGGGATTCAGTGCTCTGCACGGCCCCCCGACGAGCACGCGACTTTTTGCAAAGCGAGGTGAAGCGCAAGGTGGCTGCGGAGACTTAGCGAAGAGCCAGTGGCTCTTCGATTAGCAAAGCAGGGAGGGATGCCGCAGGACATCCCATCCGACATGTCGATTGAGGCGCAATCTAAGAATTGAACTTTGCAAAAAAAGCAAACTATCCAAATTCAGAGAACTTCTCTTATAGGCCAGCTCATTATTTTATCTTTGCTTAAAGATATACACAATGCAACACATCATATTAAAAGATATTTCACTTGACGCAAAGCGCAATAGCAAGCAATTCTAGAGTTTTCAAGAGAGGAGTAAGACTGTATGACAAATCCCCATGACATAGCTAAAAAAAAGGCCTTGGAACTCGCTGTTTCTCAAATTGAAAAGCAATTTGGAGAGGGCTCCATCATGACGTTGGGCAAACACAGCGCAACCAAAGAGACGAGCGTCATTAAAACGGGAGCCATTACTCTTGATGTCGCCTTAGGGGTTGGTGGAGTGCCTCGCGGGCGCATCATCGAAATCTTTGGACCTGAGTCTTCCGGAAAATCCACTTTAGCCACACATTTAGTAGCGAATGCGCAAAAAAACGGAGGGTTTGCCGCTTATATTGATGCAGAGCACGCGCTTGATCCGCAGTATGCCTCCAGAATTGGTGTAAATCTAGACGAATTGATGATCTCGCAGCCCGACTCGGGCGAAGAAGCGCTCAACATCGCCGAAACGCTTGCGCGCTCTAATGCCTTAGACGTCATCGTCATCGACTCCGTCGCAGCCCTCGTTCCTAAAAATGAACTCGAAGGAGAAATTGGCGATTCTTTTATGGGATTGCAAGCGCGGATGATGTCTCAAGCTCTGCGCAAGCTCACCGCTTCCCTTTCTAAAAGCAATACGTGTGCGATTTTCATTAACCAAATCC
Source organism: Rhabdochlamydiaceae bacterium (assembly GCA_036493355.1). Classification (GTDB taxonomy): domain Bacteria; phylum Chlamydiota; class Chlamydiia; order Chlamydiales; family Rhabdochlamydiaceae; genus JABDFI01. Next base: position 76,737 of record DASXPV010000022.1, on the reverse strand, counting down.
GCGAAAAAATCGGCATCGTCTTCGGCAATCCCGAAACAACAACCGGGGGAAGAGCTTTGAAATTCTATGCTTCCATACGCATGGACATTCGCCGCATCGGCAGCATCAAAGGCGGCGATGGCGTGGAGATAGGAAACCGCGTGAAAGTGAAAGTCGTAAAGAATAAAATGGCTCCTCCTTTCCGCTCTGCGGAATTTGACATTATCTTCAATGAGGGCATCTCGCGCATCGGAACTCTGATCGATCTAGGCGTCGACCTGGCCGTCATTGAAAAGAAAGGAACCTGGTTCAGTTATGGGGGAAATCGCCTGGGACAAGGACGCGAAGCCGTCAGAGACGAACTCAAAAAGAATCCCAAGCTCGCCGATGAATTGGAAAAAGTTATCTTGGCAAAAGCAACCGATGCCAAAGAGATTCTTCAAAGTGCTTCCGCTCCAGAATTGGCCGAAGTGTAACACTTTAACTAAGAGACGTTCTCTGAATTTAGAGAACGTCTCTAAGGGCTGCAGCGCTAGTCAGAGCGTATTTGCCGAGAATATCGCACATCTTCTCGAAAGATACGCTTAAAAGATCGAGCTCTTGCATAATCTGACGGAAATGGCGCATCTCTTCATCAAAAAGAAGGATAGCCCTTTCCTTTCCAATAAGGCGCGCAATGCTCATTTCGCGCTGCTTCTTTTCATCTTGCAGCATGTCGGCAAGATCATCAGCGGTTTGAAAGGCCATGCCAAAGTGATAAGCCGCCTTTTTCAATTTTTCCAATTTTTGCACATCGCCTCCGCCAAATACCCAGCCGAATACGAACGAAACTTCAAAGAGCGTCACTGTTTTTTTATAAATGGTCTGCTTAACGGTCTCGAGATTCTGATTGGGCGGAAAGAGATCGAGAAATTGACCGCCTGTAGCCCCTATAATCCCCGCGCAACGCGTTGCCGACTCCAAAGCAATGACGCAGGCGCGATCGCTGAAATGGCAGAAAGGAGAAGGAAATTCCTGCATGGCGGAAGTGTTGCGATAAATTTTTTCAAAAGCGGCAGTGATCAGCGCGTAACTTGCTAAAAGGGCAATCGCCTCACCATATACTTTGTGCAATGAAGGTTTATCGCGGCGCTCGTCATCGTTGTCCATACAAGGAAGATCATCAGCAATGAGAGAGGCCGTGTGGAAAAACTCGGCGGAGAGAGCCGCTTCAAAAACATTAAGCCCATTTCCCAAAGCCTCTGCAACCAGAAGGACGATGAGCGGGCGAAAGCGCTTTCCTCCATTGGTCAGAGCATATTCACAAGCATCGCGCAATTTTGTCTTCTCTCCAAAAGAGAGAATGCTTCTAGCGATTTCCTGCTCGATCCGATCGCGGTGGAAAAAGAAATGAGAGGATCCCATTCTTCCCAATTCGACTGAATGGCCTTTGGAATTTTGCTGCGCGGTTATCATCTTTTTAGCACTCCGTGATATTTTTTTGAGCCGGTTTGACCTTGGCGTTGTCGGGAATAACTCCATAAATATTTAAACAAGGAAAACAGAAGGAATTTTTTCCCAAAAGGGTTCCTGGATTAATTACGCAATTGCATCCCACTTGCGCGCCATCGCCAATGATCGCACCCAGTTTTCTAAGTCCCGTCTCTATCCTATGTCCCGCCAGAGAAATAAAAACTGTTCCATGATCTAAGCGAAAATTAGCGCATTTCACACCAGCGCCTAAGTTCACTCGATTGCCAATAATGCAATCGCCTACGTAATTAAAATGAGACGCCGAAACGCGATCGAGTAGAATAGAATTTTTAATCTCCGTCCCATGTCCAATCAAACACTCATCTCCCATCACAACACCGCCGCGAATGTAGGCGCCATGTCTAATAATACAGCGATTGCCTATGATGCAAGGCCCTTGAATGTAGGCGCCCGGTTCTATCACCGTCTCCTGTCCAATGGAAATGGTAGAAGGATCGCTCAAAAAAACGGAAGGAGAGATCTCTATTTCAATTTTTCCCAAAGTCTGCTTTTCTAAATAAGCGAATAATCTCTTAAGGACTTCCCAAGGATGCTCACATTCCGCAAATAGAGAGGCGTGGGCAAATTGCAAAAGATTAAAAAAGGAATTTACTGTTAAAACGTGTGTCATAAATTGCATTGCTCATTCTATACCATTCCGCTGTTTATTTGAGGAGGAATTTTTAAAATTTTATTTCCACATCTTTGTGGGAAATCTCTTTAGAGAAGAGAAATATATAAATAGATATCTTCTTCTTTAGAGGCTGTGGAAACGTTCATAACTGGGTAGTTTTTCGAGAGAGAAAAGGCTGTTCACAAACTGTGAATGGATTGGCGATAAGATGTGACTTGTAATCAATCGTCAAAAGATCGACAGTTCGCAAACAGGTTATGATCTGAGTTTTCCACAAAAACTTTAGGTAAAGCTCTATGCAAAATACCCGAAACTCAGGTAAAAAGAATCTGGGTGATAGGATTCGAACCTACGACCTCTAACACCCCATGCTAGTGCGCTAGCCAAACTGCGCTACACCCAGATATAAATTAAATAGTGGATAGACCTTCAAATTGAAATTCGGCGCGTGCGAATTCTTTGACGCCGATGCGTGCACACTCTTCGATGATTTTTTCCAAAACATCACCCGGATGCACTTCGGCTGCAGAAATATCGACAGTGATATTAGCGCTAAAATTTACACCACCGCGTACGCCTTTTACTTTAAAGTTGGCGTAAATGGCCTCTTTTTTTTTGGAAATATTTTTAAATCGCACTAGATTATTTTCTGCCAAGTCTTTCATAGCCATGCTCTTCTTGATTGAGTAGCAGAAATGGTAAACCGGCTTTTTGTTTTCTGTCAAGAAATGCCGCCAGCTCCCTATCTGAATAGCCGGCTATTTTGCGTATTTCATGCTCAGTTTGGCAAGTGCGAGCGCGCTCAAGGCGAGCCCGAAATCGCGCAAGGCGATATCGTAAAACATCCCCTTAAGCAGCAGATTGATAATGATGAGGATGAGCCATACAAAAACAACATGGGAAAAGATGCGAGGGTTGAAATAGACCCCGATGCCGGCGATGATCTCAACGATTCCCACAACTATCATTAATGGTCGCTCTTGAAAATTGACCAGCTGCATGATGAAAGGGGAGAGGTACATTGGCCACATTGTGAACATGTTAAAAAATTTATCCACTCCGGCAATAATTGGCACGATAAAAAAAACAAATTTTAATAATTTGAAGGCTTGATGCCCATAATCTTGTTTTTGCGCCATAGTTCACCGTAATTTCTGTTTTTATTATATAACTTATAATTATCATTTAAATGTTAATGTGTAAACATTTTTTTTTATTTTATGGTTTTTTTAGGAATTATGGTATTTTTTAGGCATGACAATGATGTTGGAAAAAAGCTGGCACAATAAATTAGCTCATGAAATTCAAAAACCTTATATTCAGCTGCTTAAAGAATTTTTAGAAAAAGAAAAGGCGAGAGGCCTGCTCATCTATCCTCCCGAGCCTTTAGTCTTTAACGCTTTTCTCCAAACTCCCTTTGATCAAGTTAAAGTCGTTTTAATCGGGCAAGATCCTTATCACGGACAGGGTCAAGCACATGGATTGAGTTTCAGCGTGCCCGCGGGTGTCCGCTTTCCCCCTTCTCTTAAAAATATTTTCCTGGAACTAGAGCAGGATGTCGGGATGCAGCTTCCTAAAGAGGGCTGTCTTCTTCCTTGGGCCCAGCAAGGCGTCCTTCTGTTGAACGCGACTCTGACAGTGCGCTCGGGTCAGCCGCGCTCTCACTATGGAAAGGGATGGGAGCGGTTTACCGATGCTGTTGTGGAACAGCTTTTAGAGAGAGAAGATCCCGTCATCTTTATACTTTGGGGCAAATCGGCACAGGAAAAACTCGAGCAGATCAAAAAAAATCAGCAGATAAGGCACGCTGTATTGACAGCTGTCCATCCCTCGCCCTATTCCGCCCACGCGGGCTTTTTTGGCTGTCGCCACTTCTCTCAAGCCAACGCCATTTTGGAAAAGTGGGGAAAAGCTCCCATAGCCTGGAATTTGTAATGGAATCTCTTTTAAAGAAAATTGAGGGATTTCTAGAGGGAGTCTCTCTTAAATCTCTCATTACTTCTTCAAAGAAGATGTCCGAAGAATACCGCGGCTGGGGCAAGAGAGCCCATCTTGCAGAAGAAGATGTTTGGGCATATCTGGCTTCCCGCATGCCGGCGACTTATGCAGCGCTTGTCCACGTAGTGCAAGAACTTCAAGCGCGAGTGCCCGATTTTGCACCGCTCACATTGTTAGACGCTGGATGCGGACCGGGCACATCTCTTTGGGCGGCGCAAAGGTTTTTTCCTCAGCTAGAACATCTCCATTGTCTAGAAAAGGAGCAGCATTTTCTGGATGCTGCCAAACGCCTGGCAGAGGACTTGCAGCTCTATCCTAATATACAGTGGCAGCTGGGCGATATGAGAAAAGAGCTCCCCGATGTCTCTTGCGATTTGGTCATCGCCTCCTATTCTCTGGGAGAGCTGGCAGGAGGGGAGCGCTTGGCAGTTGTGCAAAAGCTCTGGGAGAGAACAAAAGGCATTTTAGTTTTAATCGAGAGCGGCACGCCGAAGGGCTTTGCCCTTTTGCGCGAAGTGAGAAAGTACTTGATCGATGCCAAGGCGCATCTGCTTGCTCCCTGCCCTCATAGCCACGAGTGTCCTCTTCTTGAAGGAGATTGGTGCCATTTTTACGCGCGGCTCAATCGCTCAGGGCTGCACCGTAGGGTAAAAAAAGGCCAGCTCAATTACGAGGATGAGAAATTTTCTTATTTGCTCTTTTCAAGAGACCCCGCTTCCCCCCCTCTCTCTCGCATAGTGCGCCATCCGCGCAAAGGCAAGGGGCATGTGCATGTAACTCTATGCACGCCAAAGGGAATTGAGGAAAGTGTCGTCACCAAGAAAGATGGCGATTTATACCAGATAGCGAAAAAAAGCAGCTGGGGAGATTCTTTTTCTAGGCCTCAATAACTATAGATAAATTCGATTTCGTATTGCTTGTAGCGGTGGAATTTTCCGATGTGTTTATCTAAAGTAATGGACTGTTGCCAGCTTTGCTGGAAGTTGAGCTGATTAGTGAGCAGCCAGTCGAGTACCATTTGAAATCCTCGGTAATTGACGTTGCCCCCTGCTGTCTTGCGTGTATTGAGCACGCCTTTAGTGGCGTAAAAGCCGGTATTTGCCGCGTTGCCAAGGCCGATTCCCCCTACATCAAAGTCGGGGACGCATTGCGCTTGCAGCACTTGATAATTGACATCGAATGCCCAGTCGCCCTTCTTCTTTAGTTCTCCGATAGACAAACCTACGTAGCCACCCAGATTGGCCTTTTTATGATCGGTGATTTCTCGTTTTTTCGCGTTGTGGTTGTACAATCCGGCTATATAAAGGAGGATGATTCTGTTAAAGGTCGCCGGGAAAAAGCGGTAGCCGAGCAAGAGCTGTGAAACCAGAAAATCGAAGCGCTCTTTTTTAATAGTGTCATCGAAGTCCTTGGTATCCCAATCGACGAGAGAATATTTAGTGTAAAATCCCGTGCCGCCGACATTCATCATGCCGAATTCACCCAAATACCCAAACTGGTTATTGCTTTCATTGACAAGGAACGCACCTGCGTGGAGGTAAAAGTCGGCGATGCTCTCAAAACTCTGATCGTATTTCAGCCAAACCCCATCGAAAAAGTTGTCGAATTCGAGTTTGGAATCGACAATAGAGGACATGCGCCTACGCCCGACCTCTATATCAAAGGTGATTTGATCGGTATCAATAGTACGGATACCCCAAAATGCGCGCTCTAATTTAATCTTATTTAAAGTTCCGCTGATAATTCCCGCAGCATTGTCAAATTCCAGCTTAATCGCGCTCCACGTTTTTTCCGTGCGGTAGTCGAGCATGATGTTCACTTCGATGTCATAGCTATCGGTAGGCGGGGCTTCTTTTTCTCCAATCGGCGCAGGAGCTCCGCGTCCTCTTTGGCGGATGCCACCCAGCGTTTCGGAAGAGGTCTGCAATTCGGTTCGCACTTCGGCAGACAGAGACAACGCCCCGCCAAGTTCCTTGATAGTGACTTGTCTTTTGGTATTGATCCATTCGCGTAGGGCGTAGATGTCTTTTTGATCGATATCATCGCTATCTTCTAAAGTGGTGGCATGAAGAATAGCCGAAAGGGATAGGACGCAGGGGATGAGAAAACGGCGTAAAACAGGAGGATATCGCATAAAAATAAGGTATCTTAATTAACTTTCACAAGAAATAATAGAAATCATCAGAATTATACTCAAGTAAACTCAAAACTTAATATCCACGCTAGCGGTAAGGGCTGTCTCATCAATAAAGCGTCCTTCCACATTGAAAGCAATGCCTCTTTCGGGAGCAAGTCCGCATCCAATGACAAGACCGGGAATTTTCTTGCTTTTGAGAATGAGACTGGGATCATCTAGATGATGGCGGGCATGGAAATACTTTGCTCTAGCTTGCGAGTACTTCGTTCCGATGTAGGGGTAGAGCCATCCAAAATGATAAGAAATGCCGGCGCCGACCTGCCATTCGGTGTAATCGAGGTCCTTGTAACTTGGATTCAACATCGGCGGAGCGTGCACCCTGGGAAAAAAATGCAAATAGGAGGCGGAGAGGCCAAACTGCAGGTTTCCCCAATAGGCAAAGAGCACGCGTCCTCCTATAGACCAGGCGAAGTGGGTATCGCTTTTGTACTCGACGTCCTGGTGATGAATGCTCGTGTCAAGAGTGGATGCCATACTGCCCAAGCTGCCGAATAGTTCTGCGCGGTCTGCTAGGTTAAGGGTGAGCACGCCTAATTGGGTGTGTGAGGTTAATTTCCTAATTTTTTGGGCCTCGTGAGGGCTTTCTATTTTAAACGAGCGCGAAAATACTGCGTCGTATTCATATCCCGTCTTCAAAGAGGCCCACGGCTGTTTAAAAATCAGGTCCTGCTCGGGCATCATCGGCGAGCTAGGATTGCCGCTGTACAGGCCGAATATCTTCGGAAAAAATCCAATAAATAAGAAAGAAATCCAAAAGCGCATACCCCAGCTTATCAAAACCTATCGCTATTCGTCCATTCCTACTGATTAATTGGTTAAATTTTTTCACATTTTCAAAAATCTTGTTAGGGGCTGCTAGAATCATGTCGGGATCGGGACTCTAGCGGCGGGTTAAAAAGCTCTGTGAAAATAGACCTCTTTCATACTATACGCGGTGGCCTAGGGGTTGTGATTGAGGAGAGGAAGTGTATTCGGAGGGACGGGTGTAGATGGCCCAATGGGCGCGGGAGACGCCGGGTGGTAGGTATTTCCAATCGCTTAGTGGAGTCCCTTGCGAGGCGGTGCGATCGAGGCTCCACATATCGAAGCGCTCTGTGCCCGGATTGACGACAAATCCAAAGTAAAAATTCGACCAGTTAGTATCGGCGAAAACCAGGGAGGAGGGAGGAGCAAGCCCGATAAAGCGCGCATGGTCTGCAATGTACTGATGAATATCAAAGGAGGAAAACAGCGAGCCGCGCGAGTAGACATAGCAGGCTTTTGCCAGCTCTTTAATCTTTTTTGCCGTCATATAGGCGGAGGGCACCTCGTTCAAGCGGGAGATAAAATCCCTGCAGGCATCATCGTAGAGATCGGAGAGCAAGCGCCGGACGATCTGCTTCCAATCGCTTCCGGGGACAATGGGCAAGACCTGAAAGAGAAAGGCATCGAGTCCATCGGTTAAAGAGCTTCTTTGAAAGGGGTGTTTTGCATCGGCGCAGTCAAATAACGCTTCGAGTATTTTATTTCTCCAGACAGGAACGGAAACAGTGTTATTGTCGACGTGCCAGGCTTGATGCAGGGCGTGGATGAGCAGCGGCGGGATTTCGTGGCAAAATTGATCGAAGAGAAAGAGCTGCTGCGTTGTGGACAGGAGCATCTGAGAATAAAAGTGTTGGCTGGGAAGAAACACCTGATCGCGGACCCAGGTATAGGTGAAGCCGTTGTCCTGCCAGCCTTCGGCGAGTTTTTTTTGTCCGGGGAGCAAAATAAATGCATGGGTGGGGGAGGTTATCAGCATTCCCTTATCGGGATTTGCTAGATAGGGATCAGTTATTAAGGGCGTTAGGCCTTTGAGCGCATCTGCAATGAAGATTAAAAGTTCGCTTTCATTGTCCACCCACTTTTCTTCTTTGGTGTACTCGCCTTCTCGCGTGAAATAGGTTTTGAGCAGAGTATCGACGGTGCCGCCGGAGAGATAGGCCCACGGTTTTTTTTCTTTATGAGGCTTGCCCGAATGCTCTTTTTGCGCGACGCGTTTTACCGCCCCTTGCATAAAGGATTCCGTGCGGACAAAGTTTAAGAGCGCCGTTGTAATCTCTGCGAGATCTTTTTTCCCCTCCTCATAGGTGATTTCGACGGCGATGCGCCCCTCGGCCATAGAGAAAAAGTCGCTTAGACAATCGATGTAGGTGGCCTCATCGTAAATTAAAGTCCACAGGATAGGATCTTGCCTGCCATGTTTGTAGACGAGGCGAAATCCCGCCAGGCTATCTTCATAGACTGAACTTTGCGCTTCGAGCATTTGCGGATCGTAAATTTCTTGAAAATATTCGGGAAACAAGGTGGCGTAGTGCTTTAAGAGAAAATTGAAAAGATTCGCGTAATGCTCTCCTTGCGCCTCGAACTTATCGCGGATTTCCAGGCAAGAGCGCATGTGGTAGGCCCTGCTCTGATATTCCGCTTGCAGGCGCCGAGCTTGCGTTTCAGAATCTGCGTTGCGCAAGAGGCCCTCGGTGGCTTTCATAGCAGCAAAAGCCGCTTGGCATTCGTGATTAAATTCTGTAATCTTTTCATTAATTTTCTTGAGCCTTTCATCGATAAACGCATAGATCAGCTCTCCGAGTCCTCCGAGTTGCTTTTCGTCAAAGCCCAGGGAGTGATAGAGGTTCCAAGAGGAAAATTCCATCTTAACGTCAGTAAAAGAGGCCAAAGTGAATTCCCATGCTTTTAATAGGGCATTGTCGCACAGGCCCATAAACGCGGCCTTGGACTCTTTTTCTTTCTTTTGAAACTGTTCGTGTTTTTCGACTCTTTTTGAAGTGCCTCCCTCTGCCATTAAAGGCGTAAGGCGCATGGTCTTGTGCTGCATGTGGAGAATCTGTTCGGCAATGCGCAAATCGTCTTCGGAGATTTGCATCTGTTGCAAAAGCAAAAAGCGGATGAGCTCTTCTGCGGTAACGGTGCGTTTGCCCTCCGTGAACTGAGAGAGGTAGCTCTTGAGTATGTGTATTTTTTCTCCATACGGCAGCGCGGAATCGATAAGCCCCATGCTCTCGCAGGCGGCGATGAGTCCTGGCGAAAACCAGCTCATCGCTTTAATGTCGGAGAGCAGAAGATTCTTACGCAGATCCCCCACGCCATAGTTGGGACAGAGCGGCGCAGAATACTCTCTTCCGCTAAAGGTCCTCTTTAATTTCCCCGTTGTGAGTAATTGATAGAGGTCTTCGAGGAAGGCGAGAGTTTGTTCTCTTTGCACGACAATAGCGGGAGCGCTGGCAAAGCAGGAGCCGACGCTTTGTCTTAATGGAGTCAGGCAGGCGCAGAGCGCCGCCCTTTTGATGTGGGCATCTTTTATTTCCTGTGCGTGGTAGAGACCTAAACTATCGAGCACCAGCCGTTCGGCCCATTTATGGCATATCGGCTTTTGAAAGCGCATGAGGGCTTTGACAAGCGTTGTATTTTCTGAGAGCTGCTTTAAGATCCGCAGCATAAATTCATAGGTCGCCCCGTCGTTAAACGCGTTGGGATAAAAGATATACCCTGTCTTGTGCATTTCCTGAAGGAGATGATCTAAACGCGCTTTATCCCATTCCCCTTTGTCATCGATGAGATAGTGCGCAAGCGCGCGTGCGCGGCGCAAGGCGCGGAAGCGAAAGCTGTCCTGGATGACGGAAAGATCGAAGCAATAGGAGAGTTCGGCTTCCGCGGGCAGGGAAAAGAGGTTGGAGAGAAAGGAGGAGGATTGCTGGGCGAGTTGGAAAAAAAGAGCCGGGCTGAAGGGCGAATCGGCGAAAGGGATGCTGAAAGGGTTGTCCATCTGTTTAAATTTTTTAAGTTCCTATTTTCCTAGTAGATGATTTAGAATCCATAGTAAAAAGCTCTCTTCTCTTCTGTAAAGGAAAAAATGCGTATCTATACTAAGAATAAAAAAGAATTGGAACTTCCCGAGGGAAGCACTGCGCGCGATGTGGCCGAAAAGCTCAATATGCGCGAACCTCATCAATCTATTGCGGCAAAAATCAACGGATCTCTTCGCGATCTGTCCACGCCGCTTAAGAGTGGGGATGAAGTCCTTTTAATTCATTTTGAAGAACCGGAAGGTAAAGAAATTTTTTGGCACACATCCGCCCACGTCCTCGCTCAGGCAATTTTGAGGCTCTTTCCTCAAGCAAAGCCCACGATTGGCCCCCCTATAGAAAATGGTTTTTACTACGATTTTGCCAATCTGACCATTTCCGATGCGGATTTTGAAGCGGTAGAAAAGGAAGTGCAAAAGATTGTCGAGGCCAATTACCCCTCGCAGCGCCATATCTTGCACAATAAAGAGGAAGCGCTTGCTCGTTTTAAAGACAATGTTTACAAATGCGAGCTGATCCGGGGATTTAACGAAGGGGAGGGCATTTCCGCCTATTCGCAAGGAGAGTTTTACGATCTTTGCCGCGGTCCGCACATGGCACAGCTGGGAAAGATCAAAGCGTTTAAGATTTTAAAAGTGTCCGGCGCTTATTGGAAGGGAGATTCTAATCGCGAAATGCTCACGCGCATTTACGCCATCTCCTATCCCGATCGCAAACAGTTAAAAGAATACCTCACTCTTTTAGAAGAGGCAAAAAAGCGCGATCACAAGATTTTGGGGCCCAAGCTCGATTTATTTTCTATTAAAGAAGAAGCTCCCGGAATGCCCTTTTTCCATCCCAAGGGCATGATCCTATGGAACCACTTAATCGATTTTTATCGCGAAATGCGCACAAGAGCAGGCTATGTCGAGATTAAAACCCCTCAAATCATGAGCCAGCACCTGTGGGAAACTTCGGGACACTGGTTTCACTATCGAGAGAATATGTATGCGTTCTCTATCGAAGACCGCCATTTCGCCATCAAGCCTATGAATTGCCCCGGATGCATGCTTTATTACAAATCGCATACGCATAGTTATCGCGAATTTCCCTTGCGCGTTGCAGAACTCGGGCATGTCCATCGGCATGAGGCTTCCGGAGCGTTGAGCGGCCTTTTCCGGGTGCGCAGCTTCCATCAAGACGATGCCCATCTCTTCATGCGGCCAAGCGATATTAAAGCGGAGATCATGAACGCCATCGAACTGGTAGAGCGGACCTATTCCACTTTTGGACTGGCTTTTCGCCTAGAGCTCTCTACGCGCCCCGCAAAAAGCATCGGCACGGATGAAGATTGGGAAATTGCCACAGCAGGATTGAAAGATGCTTTAGACGCTTGGGGGCAGGAGTATCGGATCAATGAAGGAGACGGCGCCTTTTATGGCCCCAAGATTGATATCCATATTAAGGATGCGCTTGGACGTTCCTGGCAATGCGGCACGGTTCAACTTGATATGGCCCTTCCCGAAAAATTCGCACTCGAATATATGGATAGCGATGGCCATTTGAAAAGACCCGTGATGATCCACCTCGCCGTTTTTGGCTCTGTAGAGCGTTTTATGGGGATCCTCATAGAACACTTTATCGGGAAATTTCCCTTGTGGATTAGTCCGTCGCAGGTCATGGTCATCACTGTAGCTGATCGCCATGCCGAGTATGCACATACTCTCGCAGCCCACATCCGCAAAGCGCACTTTTGCTGCGATGTCGACGCTACGAGCGAATCGGTGAATAAAAAAATTAGAAATGCGCAATTGATGCAATATAATTATATGCTAACTGTTGGAGATAAAGAACTCGAAAACCAGACCGTTGCGCTGCGCACGCGTGACAATGTGGTCCATGGAGAGCTAAAGCTGGAGAGCTTTTTGCAGACGATTCAGAAAGAGGCCGACGAGCGCTGTCTACAATCTCTTTTTGCACATATATAGAGAGCGAAAGATATGAGAAAAAGCATTGCTATAAGTAGTTTTAAAGGAGGGACGGCAAAGACCTCCACTTCTTTGCATATCGGATCGGCATTGGCTAAATTTCATAGACAAAAGGTCTTGTTGATCGATTTTGATGCGCAGGCCAACTTGACGACGGGCTTTGGATACGACCCCGACGCCCAGGAGAGCATGGCTCCCGTGCTGCAGGGTAAAAAAAACATACAGGATGTCATCGTCAAGACGTGCGTAGAAGGCCTTGATTTGATTCCTGCCGATACCTGGCTAGAACGCGTGGAGGTTACGGGCCCGCTGGCTGCAGACCGCTACTCGCATGAAAGGCTTAAGGAGATTTTAAAACCACTATCCTACGACACCATTATTATCGATACGCCGCCTTCTTTGTGCTGGCTTACGGAATCTGCGCTGATCGCTTCAGAGTATTCCCTCGTATGTGCTACGCCTGAATTTTATAGCATCAAAGGACTGCAGCGCCTCGCTCAATTTATGGAGAGCATAGCACAGCGCCATACTCTGAAAATTCTCGGAGTTACACTCTCCTTTTGGAACCCGAGGGGAAAAAGCAATGACTCCTTCTTAGAGGTCATCGAAAACACGTTTCCCGGTTTATTGCTAAATACTAAAGTCAGACGCGATATTCATGTCTCGGAGGCTTCGATCTATGGAAAACCCATTTTCGAAACAGCGCCCAAATCGCGCGCTTCCGAAGATTATATCGCTCTCACCAAAGAGCTTTTAAAAAGAATGTAAAACAGTTTTACACTAGCACTAGCATGGTCAAGGTAAATTCTTTTCTCGCAGAGCGCTTTAAGCAAGCGACGCAAAAGCTATCCAAAATGACCAGTCTCGTCGAGATGTCCTCAAGCGGGCAGCTGTCGAGTTTTACTGGGGTTTTCCGCGTAGGCAGCCTCAGCGAAGGCGAGCAGGAAATTCTGCAAGGGCTCCTCAATCAATACAAAAATGAAGAGCAGGAGATCCTGGAAGACTTAAAGCACCTTTCCAATATCACCGCTGAAGTCAAAGCCATTAATAATCAGGCCATCATTTTGCATGGAGAGAGGATAAAGCGCGCGCAAACCTTGCTGAAGAATTACCAAGAAGGAGCCTTTACGGCTTGGCTCATAGCAGCTTATGGCAATCGCCAAACGCCTTATAATTTTCTGCAGTATTATGAGCTTTATTGCGCTTTGCCCCACTCTTTGCAAGGCAAGCTCGACCGAATGCCCAAGCAAGCCATTTACAGTTTGGCCAGCCGCAATGCCTCTTTGGAACAAAAACAACTCATCATCGCCAATTACGCCGGCCAGCCCAAACAAGAGCTGCTCGCACTCATTCGCGACACATTTCCCCTAGCCGAAAAAGATAAGCGGGCGCACGACGCCGCAGAAATGTCTCTTACGGCATTGCGCCGCCTGCATCGCCAGTTTTTCTCGGAATCTCTTCGCGCTACGCAGCGGCAAAAAAAGCTTTTGCTGGAGATCTTAGATGACATAAAAGCCGCGGTACAACGTGCTTAAGAGTGACCACAAAAGCTATGAATCTCCTTTCTCGGCGCGCTACGCCAGCGAAGAGATGTCCTACATTTTCTCTCCCTACTTTAAGTACAGCACATGGCGCAAACTCTGGATTGCCTTAGCCAAGGCGCAGCGACAGCTGGGATTGCCCATCAGCGAGCAACAGATCGAAGAGATGCAGGCCGCCTGCGAGAAGATCGACTTTGCACGTGTCGAAGAATATGAAAAAAAATACCGCCACGATGTCATGGCGCATATTCATGCTTTTGGCGATCACTGTCCTCAGGCCCGCGGCATCATCCACCTTGGAGCCACGTCCAGCTTTGTCACGGACAACGCTGATCTCATCCAAATGCGCGATGCGCTTGTGCTTTTGCGCAATAAACTCGTCTGCGCCATGCGTCACTTGCACGCCTTTGCCACGCGCTATGCGGATCTGCCCACTTTAAGTTATACGCATTTCCAGGCGGCGCAACCGACGACTGTCGGTAAGCGAGCCTGTCTTTGGCTGCAGGATCTGCTCATCGATCTGCATGAATGGGAGCGCTTAATAGAGACTATGCGCTTTTTAGGCGTTAAAGGGGCCACCGGAACGCAAGCTTCCTTCAGCGCCCTCTTCGAAGGCGACCACGACAAAGTCGCCGAGCTGGAAGAGAGCGTCAGCGAGCAAATGGGTTTTGCCCACCTCTTTTCCATCGCGGGGCAAACCTATACGCGCAAGCAGGATATACTGATTATGAATGCGCTATGCTCCTTTGCCGCATCGGTGCATAAATTTGCCACTGACATGCGCCTGCTCGGACATCTTAAGGAAATCGAAGAGCCCTTTGCGGAAAAACAGGTGGGTTCATCAGCGATGCCCTATAAGCGCAATCCTATGCGTTGTGAAAGGATGTGCGGGCTTGCGCGCTTTCTTCTCTCTTTGCATGAAAACGCGCTATACACTCAAGCGACGCAGTGGCTCGAGCGCACGCTTGACGATTCTTCCAACCGCCGGCTTTATCTTCCCGAAGCATTTCTCACTGCCGATGCTATTGTCAACTTGCTGGGCAATGTTGCGCAAGGGATGATCGTACATCCCAAAGTCATCGAAAAGCACTTTCAAGAGGAAATGCCCTTTTTGATCACGGAACACATTTTGATGCTGGCAGTGAAAAAGGGAAAAGACCGGCAGCTGATCCACGAGCGGCTGCGCCACCATAGCCTGGAAGTCGGGCGGCGGATTAAAGAAGAGGCATCTATTAATGATTTACTGCACCGCATTGAAAAGGATAGCGCCATCGGTCTTTCGCACGACGAGATGCAAGCACTTGCTGCCAGTCCCGATCTCATCGGGCGCGCAGAAGATCAGGTCCATACCTTTTTGAACCAAGAGGTGTTTCCCGCGCTTAAGAAGTATGAGCACATTAAAGATCAAACACCAGAAATCGTAATTTAAATTTTAGCCCTGAGGGTAATATGACAGAATCATCCTTCACAATAGAAACAGTTAAAGGAGAGGGAACGGCTCCTTATTTGCCAAACCTTATAGAGTTAAGATTATCGTTTTTTAGAAATTATCCCTATTTTTATGAAGGCAACGTAACCGATGAAGAAAATTACGTGCACGCGTATGCCCGTTCAGAGCACTCGCTTTTAGCGATTGCAAAAACGGGACAGGAAGTTATAGGTGTGGTTGCTGGGCTTCCTCTTTTAGAATCTCTAAACGAAAACAAAAAATTGTTTACACACGAAGAGATTTCTGCTGAAAATGCATTTTACATCGGAGAAATAGTGATCTCGGGAAAAAATCGAAATAGCAATATGGAGCAAAAATTATATCAAGAATTTGAAAAGTCGATCCGGGATTTGAAAAAGTATAATACTCTTCTTGTCTGTGAGATTGAGAGAAAAGATTCTAAAAAACAAGAAAACCCTTTCTCGGCAGAAACGAGTTGGGAAGAGCGCGGATTTGTTAAACAACCCGAACTCTCTGTACAGTATAGTTGGCAAGAAATCGGCGCCCCAACAAAGACGGATCACCTTATGATCTTTTGGCAAAAAAAGCTTTCATAAGACCGCTCGCGAA
The DNA here is from genome assembly GCA_036493355.1 of Rhabdochlamydiaceae bacterium. Classification (GTDB taxonomy): domain Bacteria; phylum Chlamydiota; class Chlamydiia; order Chlamydiales; family Rhabdochlamydiaceae; genus JABDFI01. The sequence continues at coordinate 61,011 of DASXPV010000022.1, read as the reverse complement.
CTAAGAGATGTTCTCTGAATTTGGATAGCCTGCTTTGACCAATTCTTTTAGAAGTTAATCATTTCATAGGTAGCGCCTCATCCGACATGTCAATGGAAGCGCTAGCTAAGAAATGATTAACTTCTAAAAAAAAATTGATTTGAGAGAGAAACTCTTCAAAAATCAAACTAGCTTAATTACGCAAGAGGTCTATAGGAGAAATAACAATCTCCATGGCGGCCTCGATTTTTCTCCGCGTCTCAGCACGCGGCTGTGTTAAGGGCAAGCGGAGTCGAGAAGAGCATTTTTCCATTAGACTTAAGGCATATTTGACGCATTGCGGATTGATCTCGATGATCATTGCCTCGATAAGCTCTTGATAGGAATAGAAGAGTTGGCGCGCGTGCTCAAGGTCATTATTAAGCATGAAGCTGCAAAACTTTTTCCACTCTTTTGGGATCACGTTGGCGACAATGGAAATTACACCTTGCGCGCCTTGCGCCATCATCGCCAGCGCCAAAATGTCATCGCCACAAAAAATGGGCACATCTAGTTGGCGCCTAATCTCGTTCATCAAGTGAAGATCTGTCGATCCTTCCTTAATTCCCGCAACGCAGGGAAGTGAAAGGATTTGCACCAAGGTCTCTACCGATAATCTCACATTTGTTCGCGAAGGATGGTGATACACGATCATGGGCAGTCCCACTTGGCTGATTGCCGCGTAATGTTGGAGGCATCCTTCAGAAGCGGGGCGATTGCAATAAGGGACTATGACCAGGCATGCATCTGCTTTGGCTTCTTTAGCTTGCTGCGTCAGCTTTTGCGTCAAATACGTGCTCGCGCAGCCAGTTCCTGCAATAATGGGGACGTTGCCTTTGGCAATCTGGACGCCGCGTTCGATAATCTGTCTCTGCTCCTCAGGTGTCAAGCAGGGCGATTCCCCGGTGATTCCGCATAAGACGATAGCATCTGTGTTAGAGGCGATGTGCCAGCGCATGAGTTCTTCAAAAGCGTCGAAATCAATTTCTCCTTCTTCCGTAAAAGGAGTGATTAATGCTGCGATAGATCCTTTAAACATATTTTATCCTATTTCGTATTAAGATTATGGAGCAAAGGCAGCTCATCGCCGCTCCTATTAACAAAGGAAGTGTTTCTAGTTCTGCTGCAATGAGCCCGCCTAAAAAACCCGTAACAGCTTCTGCCAGAACTTGAATTGAAGTCAATGTTCCCAAAGCTTGGCCTTGAAATTCCAAAGTTGCTGCGTTCGAGATCAATAGAGAGCCATTGGTTATGGTGACAGCCAAGCACACTCCTGTCAAAGGAATTGTCACCCATAGCGCGAATGGCGAGGCGGGCAGAAGGCATAAAATCACGCTCAGGGCGAAGAAAAAGGCAAAGGCGGCTAAAATGCGATCGGGCAAAAATCTTTTAGCAAGGCAAGGAACTATCCACAAAACGCTGACAATCATCATAAGCGAGCCATAAACCATGACGAAGGAAAGATAAGATGGATCAAAAGAAAAGCGCTCTTTTAAAAACACCGGAAGAAAGCGAAAGAAAGAAAAATAGCCCAAAGCGAGAAAGAAATTGGCAGCGTATAATCGGGGCATTTTGGGATATTTAAAGCCCTTGATGATGGAGCTCAAAAAATCCCAGCCCGCTTTCTTTTTATTGCGCAGCGTTTCCGAGGACCCGAAATAGATGACGAGGATGCCTAGGATCGTCATGCCGGCAGCCGTCCAAAAAGGCGTTGCGAATGTAAACCAGGGCACAAGCGAAGAGTTTGCGAGCTGTCCGCCCATGAGCGGCCCGATAATGAAACCCAAAGAGATAAAAGCATTGAGTAAGCCAAAATGGCGCGCTTTTTGCTCGGGGTGCTCGGCGATATCGACAACGACAGATTGGCCAATCGTGACATTTCCTTCGCAAAATCCACACAGCACCAATCCGAAAAACATCCCGGGGAAATTTCTTAGAGAAACGCAGTAGGCTGTTATCAGATAGCCAAGCGTTGTGCCGGATAACGAATACAAAATGATCTTTTTTCTTCCATAGATGTCCGATAAATGTCCGATGATGGGAGCTCCAAAAAATTGCCCGCAAGGAAAACTCGCCATCATAAATCCTAAAGCGATCATTTTTCCTTTTAAGGAAAGCCCCGGAACGATAGAGCGCGCGGGATCGAGAAACATCTCCGGCAATATAGGCAGCGGCAGGGAAAAGCCGATATAGGCAAATAGAACGACGATGGCGTAGGGTAGAATCTTTCGCGTCATGTCCTTTTATGATTCCGTTGATAATTAAATTACAAAGATATACCCTTCTTGCCAAAGATTAATTTTGGGTCACATTATATGGCAACAGAAAGACATCTTATGAAAACTTCCTCTAAATTTAGAATTCTATTATGAGTAATCCTGTCAGATTTTCCTATTTACAGCCAATTCAGCAAAATCCAATGCCACCGCCGCCTCCGCAACTTCCCAGAACTTCTAGATATCAGTCTTTAGACTCTTCTTCTATTCCGCCTCCTTCATTCTCCATACCGCCATTTGCACAAGAATTGCCGCCTTCCGATTCACACCAAAGATTATATAGTTCAAGTTCAAGCTCCAGTTTGCAAAATGATTTTGTTACGGATTTTATTACACCGGATCTTGTAATCAGACAGATTTGTGATCAAGCGCTAAACAGAGCCCAGTCTGCTTCAGAACAGCTTGCTTCTAGTCAAGTCAAAGCTATAGTCAATTTTTCAGATGAATTGGATAGCTTTAAAAAGATAGTAAAAACATATGGAATGGGAAAAGAGTATAGACACCAAACCGCTCTTATTGAAAAGGAAATGGAGCATTACAAGCGTTCGGAACCCATCACATTAAGCGAAGGGAGCTGGATAACGTAAGAAAACGGCTGGGCTGGGATAGCAGCGTACTTCCTTCCTTCCAATGCACTCAGGCCGCATTATGGAAGCATAAATATGAGCTGCTAGCTAAACGCTGTGCAGATCTGGAAAGTAGAATTCCAACAGAAGAGCAAACTAAAAAGTGAATTTCAAAGAACGTCTCTTAGAGTCTGTCGTTGAATTAGAATGCTTTGCTTTTTGCGCCTTTTTTCCATAAACCAATTTCTTTTTCTTCGCCTAGTTAATCCAACTATGTCGTGCAAAAAAGAAATTGGTTTATGAAAAAAAATCATCAAAAATCAAAGTATTCTAATTCAACGACAGACTCTTAATTTTCATGCCAATCGCGCACAGTGGAGATAAACTGCTCAATGGCGCGTTTGAAAGCGATAAAGCTAGCTTTATTCATGTTTACCTCTTCGATCAGTGCTAGTGCATCTGTATCGAGGTCGCGCCGCAGATAAGCGCCCTTTCCTTGCCAGCGGAATGTTCCAGCCTGGGATAGACAGGAGTGCAGAAGCGCAGAGTGTCGCCCTTTATCAAAGATAGGAGCAGAAAAGCGCCACGTATTGTTTTGCTTGAGAGGTTCGATGTGCAGCATATGTCCATCATAAGTAACAGCTGCTCGCCCTTTAGAGGATAGCTGACATAAAGTATGTAAGTATAATTTATAGTCCATGAATCTACCCCCAAATCCTAAACATAATGATGAACGAGAGTTAGCAGCGCCTCAGGAAAAATATTATTTATCACAAGGGCAATGCTTAAAGAGATGTTTTGTCTTTCGCTGTTTAATTCGGATTCCGCGCGTGACAGTATGGATTTACTCTGCTCGTCATCTGGTGAAGGGGCGCACACAGCGCCTTTTTTTAATAAAAATTTTACTTTTGGCAGCGTCGTTACTTTTAGCACTTCTTCGTTGACAGAGGATTCATTTAAAATAATATTAAGGATGTTTGCTTCTTTTTCTTGATAATAAAACTTGGATTTAACATTGACATTAGCACCCAATTCAGCGAGATGATAAGCGGCAGTCAGTTGATCATATTTCAAAGCACAAAGTATCGGCGTCCATTTAAAGAAATTGGGCTGCTCCAGTAATTGCGGTTTTTTTCTAAACAAAAAATTTATTACTTCAGTGTTGCCAAAACTTGCCGCAGTTGCAAAGGCTGTCCAGCCATAATTTCCTACGTGAGAAAATTCATAGGAAGAAAATCCTTGAATTAGTGTGGCAAATTCTGTTTCAGTTGTTTTAGGTGTGATGCGAAGATTTATCTGAATAGCGGCAGAAGTAGCATTTTGATTTATATTATTGTTGAATTTTACACCAATAGACATTATTTACCCAGTTTGGAACAACATTATTTTATCAATACTTCAAATTGATTTCAATTGAATAGATTTTTGCAATCCTTCGTAAATTGCAGTGTAAAAAAGATTTCTTTGTGTCGAACAATTATTTTGATACATGTAGCTGAGGCAGTGAATAGCATGGGATGAAACGCAAGCAAAGGAGAGATCCGAAGAGGGAATTTGCAGAGTATTGACAATGGAAAAGAGCAGTTCTTTCAATTGCTGGCTAGGAGAGGCAATGGCAATTAAAATATGGTCTTCCATTGTCTGTGCTTTGAGAAAGATGGGGATTTTCTTGTAATCGGCATCCATTGCTTCCAGAGTTAAGAGAAACAGCGCTTTGAGGATGCTGGGCTTGACGAGGCTTTGCTGCAGAGGAGGAGTGAGGGAATAAAAGAAATTTTCCAAAAGAAAATCCTCAAAGACAACGGCGTCTTTAAGTAGATTCCTGAGTTGGGCAAAGGCCTCTTGTTGTTTGGAGAGAATTCCTCCGTTAAAATCGCGAATGCCTTTAAAAAGATGATTTAACTCCGAAGCTACGGCAAGGCGTGCTTTGAGTAGATCGATGGAAAAATCCTTGCGGAAGAATTTCTTTTTATTTAGCGCTACTTTCAAGATGCTGGCTTCCTTGATGTGCTTTTTTCTAAACATGCCGATGTGTTTGGTCTCTATATCTTTGACTTGCAGCTCAGTGGAAGCGGAGAGTATGTCCATTAGGATGGGCGTTTTATCTTTCAGTATGCGCAAGAGGATGATTCTGAAAACAAGAGCTTTCTCCTCCTGTTCCTCAAAGGAAATAATCATCTGGGGAAGGTCGGAGAGGTACTGGATCTGTTGGCTCAAGATGACGATATTGCGCATGATCTCTTCTTCGTTGCGCGGCATGAAAACAGGATGAATGACAGCCTCGATGCTCTCCTTAATTTTAGAAGGCAGATGCTTTTTGAGCTCACGCATTTCCTCGCATGTAAACGTCGTGTCGTCCTTTTTTTCGATCTCGATATAAAAAATGCGGATCGAATCGTGGCTGCGCCGATCGAGAATAAAGGAATTTTCCACTTTGCGCACACACGATATACAGTGTTTGATCGCCTGCACTAAGTGTCTTTCTTCAAAGATCTCATTTTCCCTTAAAAGGTTGACGGCCCCAAAGATACCAAGGACCTTTCTAGACTCGTTAAAGGGAGAATGCACATGCGTTTTTAATAATTTTACGATCAAGTGGCGTTCGTTGGGCGCAGACAACAGAATGCGTTGAAAGGATTGGCGGAAGAGATATTGGTAAGAGATGAGCTTGCTGACGTAGCGCAATTCATGTAACGCGGTAAATTTTTCTCCAAATAGAAGAGCAAAGTATTTTAATTCAGAGTAAATATCCCTTTGGAACGCCAGTGGCCTTTGTTCCAGAGAGGGCAAGACTTGTTCCTTGATTTGGGTTAATTTATTTTCCAGCGTCGCCTGCAGAAGAAAATGGTGCATGTGGTCGAACGTATTCTTATTGACGGAGCGATTCAAAATGGAAGAGATGTTTTCCTGGATGATCGCGTTTTTCTGTTCCGAGGAGAGCTTCTTAATGGCGAGGATGCGGCGCGCCTGTTTGACGGCGAGGATATTTAGGCGAATCTCCTTTTGCAGCGCCTCCCAATTATTTTTAACAATGCACAAATCCTCCGCATAGCGAATGTCGAGCAGGGCTTGGTGAAAGATAAATTTTTGATGAGGATAGGCGATAAAACTGAAATTTAAGGATTGAACGCAGGAGAGAGTGAGAAATTTTCCTGGGACGAGCCAGTGACTTAACGTGTCGGAGAGATATCTGCCTATCCCATTGCTGAATTCGTAGGGACATAGTGCCATGACGCTTAATGTGCAAGGTGCGGTTTTAGGGTAATTGATATGCAGCAAGGGGAGCTGTTTGCTTAAGGCGTTGATCTTCTTTTTAATTGCAGAGGGGTTTTTTTGCAGAATAAGCGCATCCAGAATGTCTTGATCCAATAAGATATGCAGCATTTTTTCAATGCAAAGAATGAAGGGATCCATGCTGCTGCTGGTAATGCCATTTAGTGAATAGGAGGGTTGGATCAATAAAGGGTGCTTGGTCTTCTCGGGATGCGAATTGGCAATGCAAGAAGAAAAAGTGGGAAAGATCTCGAAAGATCTCGGGTTATTATTCATCGAATATGGCCTTCAAAAAGGAAAGAGGTAATTGCAAAGAGATCTTTGCAATTATCTCGGAGGAAAACCATATGCATTAAATCATTATTTGTAAATCATCAGATTTTTTTGCCCATGTCAAACTTGGTTTCGGTTACCACGCCACTCGCATCGTATTTCTTTTTAACGCCATGAAGCTGATCGTCCGCAAAGCTTTGCAAAAGAAGAGGCTTTCCATCCTCATAAAACTTGTGGAATTTTCCATGGCGTTTGCCTTCATTGTATTCTCCTTCGAAGACGAGAATATTGTTCTCATTCCATTGTTTATATAGGCCGTGTATTTGCCCGCTTTTATAGGGAATGATTTTTGCGAGTTTGCCGGAGTGGAAATAGGATTTTTCCTCGCCTTCTTTAAGGTCGTCGGCAAAGTCGCATTCCGTATGGACTTTCCCATCAGGGTAGTATTGGACGGATGGCCCATGCCGCTTATCCTCTTTAAAAGAAATGGACATCATAAGAGTCCCCTTTGGAGAATACACTTTAGCAACGCCCTCTTTTTTACCTTTGACATAGGGAGTTACGGCGGACTTAATTCCTTCTTCATTATATTCAATGGCATCCCCTTCGGCTAAATCATTGACAAAATTAACTTCTAGGCCTTTGACGCGGGTAAAACTCTCCTGGGAAGGATAATAGATCTCGTGCATGCCTTCGCGGCGATTATTTTTGTAATGGAAAACCTGTTCTTTGCCATCGCGCATTTTTTCAAAAAAACGTCCGCTCAACTTACCATTTTCGTACCAGGCTTCCTCGAGTAAATTTCCCTCGGCGTCCCACATAGCCTTCATCCCGTGCAATTCTCCATTTTTATAATAAACACAAGTGTGCACGGCGCCATTGGGATAATAGGTCTTTTGCTCTCCGTCGAGTTTGCCCTCGCTCGTGTATTTAAAATAGCGCATTACCTGTAGGGATTTTTTATTTTCAACAGATTGAGGGTCGTAGTACTCCTTATGTTCCTCGACAGGAATTCCATTGCGGAAGTGCTTGATCGTGCAGATGCTGCCGTTGTCATACCAGGTCTTGACTTCACCATCGTGTAGGTCCTCTTTGAAGGTGGAGACGGACTTTAATTGACCATTTTCATAAAACTCTTCATCCTTTCCATTGCGCTTGCCATCTGCAAAATGCACGATTTGCTTGGGTTTGTTCTTGCTATACCAGGCTTTAGCCACTTTGATCGGGAGGTCGTCATCGTAATGGACTTCGATCAGAAGATCTTTGGCGCCATTCCATTCGCGATGGGTGCCCTGTTTTTTGCCCAAGTTAAATGCTCCGAGATATTTTGCAGCGCCATTGAAATGCCACTCTTTTTTAGTCTCGTGGATTTTGCCTTCGACATAGTGCTCTTCACTCTTAAGCACGCCATTGTCATACCATTGTTGAAGAAGGCCGTCTCGAACGCCATCCTTTAGCTCGATGTATGTCATTTTCTGTCCATTTTCATACCACTCTTCAAAGAGTCGGTCTTTTAGATGGTTGGCATTGTAAAATGCTAAGACTTTGAGCTGCCCCGAAGGGTAGTATTCTCTTTGCTCCCCTTCGAAGCTTCCTTCTTTATAGTTGTAGTCCAGTTGAGGCTTGCCGTCTGCGTACCAGGTGCAATACTTGAGATGACGCTGCTTGTTGAGGAGGTGGTATTCAGCAATTTTTTGCCCCTGTTCGTTATATTCTGTAATGGGTTCAGTGGAATTCCCCGCTTTGTCAAAATGAGCCAGGTAAATCAAATGGCCATTTTCCGCAGTGCGCCAGTGCTTACCTGTAGGCATGTCTTCATTGTATTCGCCCTCGCCAAGGAGTTTCCCTTCCGCGCTGAAGAGTTGCTCCTTGCCCTGCTTTTTGCCATTTTTATAATGGATTTTATGCTGTTCTTTCCCATTGGGATGGTATTTGAGATGCGTTCCGATAGGCTGGCCTAAACTGAAATCTTTTACTTCTTGGATGGAGCGGTCTTCGGCATAGGTGACGGCTGCGGGATTTTTCCCATCGCTATGCAATAGTCCATTCTGGTAGCGCAAGCTGGCCTTCAGAGCGCCGCTTTCATACCACTCTAAAGCATTTCCGTGCGGAACTCCATTTTCATACGGGACGAGCAATGCGCGGTTGCCCTTTGCAAAGTATTTCGTCATCTCGCCAACTACTTTGCCCTCGTCGAAGTTCATCTCCTCGGCCTTAGAACCATCTTCATAGTAGGAAAGACAAGGGCCGTGGCGCTCCCCTTGTTTGAAATAGCTATGGCTTTGCAACTTGCCGCCAGCGAAGAATTTTTTAACCTCTCCATGGGGAAGGCCTCTATCATAGTAGGCGATTCGCTCTAATTGCCCCGTGGAATAAAAAGAGACACACATGCCATGCGGCACAATAGTGGACTTCCATTCTTTAGCACCTGGCGAATCTTCTGGAACGGATATCAGGTCCAGCTCGGCCTGGATTTGGCCATTGGGATAAAAATGGACCTGTTTAACGGGAGCTTCATTTTCTTCGCCGATTTGTTCATAAAATAAGACGCGCTTGGTTTGACCATCTGGATAGCTCTCTGCGATTTTCGGACTCCAGTGCGGCTGTCTGGTTTTTAATTGCGATGTTACCGGGACAACGAGCGGGGTTGTTGCGGAGATAAGAAAAAACGCACAGCACAAGGTAGCAATTGCGATAAAAAGCTTGGTCATGGAAAGCCTCTATTTCTAAGTTTATCTGAAATATTAGCAAATCAGAAATAAAAGGTAAAAATTGAAAAATGGAGGGTATTCAAAAATACCCTCTATTTTCTTATGCGGCGCATAAAAATTCTTATCTTGCCATTGCGACAAGCCAGAACAGGAGGATACCCCAAACCAGCGGGACAATTCCTTTCAGTTTGCACCATGAGGGGTTATTGATCGCAGGTTTTACAAACGCCTGTGGGACAAAAAGGCATAGAAGCCCTCGGATAATCAATACCCAGCCCAATAGCGTCACTAGAAACGCTGCTGACCAATCCCAAACGTTGTACTCATTGACAACGACCAGGCCTAAAAAAAGGTTTATCGCCCCGATCAAATAGAATGCCGCTGGGGTATTCTTGATCGATGTGATTACCTTCATCATATTTTCATGGTAGAACAGCATCCAGAGTCCCAGAAAAAACAAAAAGGGGCCAAAAATGGCAGCTACCAACATTGCGTGTTGCATCCTTACCTCCTCAGGTTAGGAAATTGCTTTCTATTTCCACACCTTATGATTAAACAATTTCCTTGTCAATAGGATGTTCTAAAAAATGCAGGGCACAGGAAATTAGAACCAATTTTGGAAAATTTAAGAACGCTTAGGAAGTGCCCTGAAAGGCATGTCGGGTGGCATGTCTATAGAGAGCTTCTTGAGAGCAGTCACATCCTCATATATACCCATTCTTAGGGGCGTTGGTAGCGGCCTAGGAAGGTGGATTGTTGGAGGATGTGGCCTTGCATGGCTGTCTCTACTTGGTGCTTTGTGGCGCCTTTGGGGAGGGCGAGCAAAGTATCTAAGGCATAGAGCTTGAAGAAGTAGCGATGCTCGCGATCGGGGGGACAGGGCCCCTGATAGCTCAATCCCCCTTCTGTATTCCTTCCGGGGATCCCTGGCGGCTGGCTGTTGGCGGGGATATGGGTGGTGTCGGGGGGGATGTTGAATACTACCCAGTGGTCCCACATGCGGTCTTTGCGCACAGATTCGGGAACATCAGGATCATCCATAATAAGCACTAGGCTTTTGGCCTGGGGAGGAACTCCCTTGATAAAAAGCTCGGGATTGTTATTGTTTCCGTCGCAAGTGTACAGGGAAGGGATTGTCTCTCCGTCTTTAAAAGCAGAAGACGAAAATTGCATAATGGTTACCTCTTACTTTTCATGCGAAATTTGCATTTTTAGACGCGAAGTCATGCGATCGCGCTCGAATGCGACAAATATTAGCTGAAAGGGCTTTTTTTGAAAAAAATCTAAAAATGCGTTGGAAGCCGGCGCCTGTTGCGTAAGGAAGCTATTTTGCAAAAACAGGCAGGGGAGGTCTCCTTTTTCGAGAAGAGAGTGCGCTTGAGAAAGCAATGTGGACTCATCGTAAACGACGTGAAAGGAATAAAAAAGGCGGTGAAACCAGGGAATGCATTTGCGATGCGAAGCAGGAATGAGGAGATGTGCTTTAGAAAAAGAGCCCATCAAGAGAAGAGCATTGCGCCAGGTGGCTTTTTCTAAAACTAAAATGGCATGCGCAGTTTTTTCAATTTTTTCTACTTCGGAAGGAGTAGGGGGAAGCAGTTTAAACAGGCGTTGCAGGAATAAGCGAGAGATGTAAGAGAGGAAAAGATCGGAAAGGAGAAGCATCTGCATGCAGCTAAACAGAAGCGTCAAAAGTCCCATTACGCCAAATCCTCCCGCGGGGGAGAGGTGGAAAAGCGTCGGAAAGATATACAGCAGCAGTGAGGCGATCAAGACGCCTAAAAAACTTAAAAAATTGGTCGCACCTATCGTTTGTCCCCGCTGGGCATCCGGGCTGTTTACCTGAATGAAAGTGTCGAAAGGAACAATGAATATCCCTCCAAATACGCCAATGAGGATAAGAGCGATGACCGATTTGATCAGATGGCTAGGGCAAATGGATAACAGCATTAAAAATAGGGCCATGACGATACCCGCAAGACAAGAGATTCCGAGCTCGATCCTCTTTTTGGAGGCTTTGCCGCCAAGATAAGAACCCAGTGCGATGCCCAAAGCTGTCAACAAAAAGAGATATCCTCCTGCAACTTCAGAGAGATTTAAGCATTTAATGCCATAGGGAATAATATTGAGCTGCGTAAATCCCCCTATAAAAAGAAAAAAGGCAGACCCAAGCATAGCAGGGAGAAGATGGCGAATTTTTTTGGACAGTTTCAAAGTATCGAATATTTCGCGAACAAAGAGCAGATTAATAGATTTTTTCGCTCCTTGGGGTTGCGTTTTTTTGATGCGCAGCGCGCTTAAAAAGCCCCCGAGAGCGACCAGAAAACAAAAAAGCGCAATGAATATGAAGTGCCTTTGAGTGATTTCCGTGAGAAAGGATGCCAGGAAAGTTCCCAAAATAATGGCCAGATAGGTAAACGCCGTGATCAGGCCATTGGCGCGTGAGATGCGGTCGGAGGGAACAAGCTCGGGTATGATCCCATATTTTGAAGGGCCGAATAGTGCGCTATGCGTCGATAACAGAAATAAGAGAATATAACACCCAAAAATACTTGCCTTGGAAAAAGCGAGCAAGGCCAACGCCATTATGGCCATTTCGGCTATTTTCATGATGACGAGCAGTCTTTGTTTGCTAAAGCGATCCGCCAAGATGCCGGCCGATGAGGAAAAAATCAAAAAGGGAATCACATAAATGGCGCCCGTGGCCGAAAGAATGGGGCTGGCCATCTCATTGCCCAGAGCATCGATAAGAAGATAGGCCATGGCGAACTTGAAGAGATTATCATTGACGACGCCGAGAAATTGAGCGATATTCAACATCGCAAGGGAATGAGATCCTTTTTCATAAAAGGAAAACGTTTTGGCGCGAAAAAATTTTGTTAACCGTGAAAACAAAGCCATATATAGACAACATGAAAGAGGATGCTGAGCAAAATGTCAACGACAATTTGCGTTGCGTTTTTAGCAATTGCTGGGAGAGTTTAGCAGAGGCACTAGCGCAAGCGCTATATGCGAAAGGTTCCTCCCCTTTCGAGGCGCGCTATGTTCTCGTTCCCACCGATCGATTAAAAGAATTTCTCGTTTTTTATCTCGCTCGACATCTGGATATCGCTGCAGGAATGACCTGTTTTTCTTTGGAGCAGGGGATAAGAGAACTTTTAGCGCAAGCACTTCCCGATACTAAGAAAATGATGCCTTCCTTTCTGGATCTCTCTCTTTTTATCGAAGAAAAGATTCATTTGGCCCTTAGCGAGGGCTCTTCCCTTTTTTCTCCTGTGAGCGATTATTTAAGCGCGCAAGACGGCGGTGTTATCCCAAGCGATAAGAAAATTACGGCTTTGAGTGAACAGATGGCGCATCTCTTTATCCGCTATGGAACCTATGGCGAAATATTTTTAAAACAGTGGACATTAAAGAAGGGATGGCAGCAGTGGATATGGGATCAGGTCTTTTCCACTCATTCGCCTTTTACCTATCCCATCGAAATTCTAAAGATAAGAAAAGTGCGCAACTGCCAAATACATTTATTTGGATTTGAGTACCTGGCACCGATCTATCTCACTTTTTTTTCCAGAAGCAAGGCTGTGTTTTATCAATTTTCCCCTTGCGCTATGTACTGGGAAGATCTCTGCACAGACCGTGAGCGCCTGGGATTTTTCCGTGCCCTTACCCGCAAAGGGGCAAAGACGAGCGTTTGCAGCGAAATGGAAAATTACCTCAATGAACACCATCCCTTGCTTGCCAATTGGGGTAAGTTGGGCAGAGAATTTTTAAAATCGCTAGATCTCTTTTCTTTGGACGCGCAAGAGAGCTACGCGGAGGCCCAAACGCAAAAGAGACTGCTCCATCGCGTGAAGGAGAGCATTCTCCATTTGCAAGAATACGAGGGAGAGATAGATGATTCGATCCAGATCCATAGCGCACCTTCCAAGTTAAGAGAAGTAGAGATGGCAAAAGAAGCGATACAGACGCTTTTACAGCGTCATGCCGCAGACGCTTTTCCTTTGAGGCCAAAGGACATTGTCATTCTGGCGCCCGATATGGGCTTGTACGCTTCTTACGTGCATATGGTGTTTGCCGGAACCCCTATCGCCTATAGCATTGAAGGTCTAGAGCAAGGAAGTAGAAGTGAATTTATGCAGGCGCTCTTTCACTTTTTGTCTCTTGTGGAAGGAGAATTTTCTCTTTCCGCTGTGATGAGACTCTTTTTTATGAGGCCTTTTAGGGTTAAATGGAATTTTTCCTTTGAAGAGCTCTGTCGTATTCAAAGCTATTTAATGAAGGCACATGTGCGCTCGGGCGAAAAAAGCTGGGAAGAGGCTATCGATCGCTTGCTCATGAGCCTAGCGGTGAAAAGCGGTATAGCAGAAATGGATGCAGTGCATGTGGCACAAACCGATATGGAGCTGCTCGATAAATTCTTAAGCTGTTTTTTCGCTGTGAAAAGGGATCTTACTTCTCTGCGGAGCGCGAAGAAAAAATTTCTTTGGGAATGGCTTGCTGAGATAGAAGGATTGTGTCTTAAGTATTTCGAAGGCGCGGCGCAAGAGGAGCCTCTGCTTAAACAGTTACGCGCGTTGCCCATATTGCATTTAAACAGCAAACACTGGGGTTTTTTTAGAGTGCATCGCATTTTACAGCACTTCTACGAAAAGCGCACGGCGCATATCTTTTCTGAACATTTGCAAAAGCTTACCTTTTGTTCCTTAGAAAGTGGAAATACGCGTCCCGCGCGCGTCATCTACATTTTGGGTCTTGACGAAGAGAGTTTTCCGCGTTTTGAGACTGCCTATTCCCTATGTGAGCTTAGCACTTTTAAGAAAAAACCCTATTTCCCTGTAAAAGGAGATAAGGACCGCTATCTATTTTTAGAGCTTTTATGCCAAGCGCAAGACTATTTTATTATCAGCTACGAGCGCGTGCATTCCAAAGATAACAAACTGCAAGGGCCCTCTTATCTTGTGGAAGAATTGCGCGAGTATGTGAAGAAAGAACTCATCGGCATAGATCACGCGCCCCTCTCGTTTGCCAATCCGACTTATAAGAAGCGCGATTTTTTTTCCGCTGCAGTGCCGCAAGAGTCCGATTGCCCCTATCTGCAGATTTCCTCCTTGCGTCTGCTCGCTAAACACCCCTTTCGCTTTTATTTCAACCAAGTGCTGGGAATGTACTTGCAGAGAGAAGAGTCCTTGGAAGACTCCGCTTTTTGTTTGTCCGCCTTGCACAAGCACATCCTTAAACGCGCTCTTTTAAAAAGTCCATTCCCCTCTGTTATTGAGGAGTGCGAAAAACGGGGACTGCTTCCCGAGGGCATCTTTAAACAGGCCGCTATCGATTCCCTCTTAAGCGAAAGGGATGATTGCGCAAAGGCTTTTGAGGACTTTTCGTTAAAAGGCGAGGATGTTTTCTCCATTGAATTTTCGTTGCACTGCGAGTCTGGCATTCGTACGGATGAGGGGAACTGGGTGCTGCCAGCCTTGAGTTTTATAAAGGAAGAAAAGGAAATTTATCTCACTGGAGCTCTTGGCGATATCACTCCTGAAGGATATCTAGTGCATGGAAGACCCGATCTGGAAACGCTGATCCTGAACTGGCCGCTCCTCTTGATTTTTTTATGTGCGCGCGGTGATTTGGGAGGCATTCCTTCACGGATTCTCTTTTCCAAGACGGGCAAGGCTCTGGATATCTCGTTGGAGGATCCTCGTCTCTTGCTTGAAAAATACATCGCCTATTGCTTTAAAGCGCAATCTTCTCCGTCGCCGCTTATGCCCAAGTGGGCCACGGTGTTGCTGCTTAAGGAAGAAGAGGATTTCGAAAAGAGCGTGCATAAGGCCTTTAGCAAAGAGGGATTGACCTATTTCGACTTTTATTTAGAGTGGATGAGAAAAGCGGAAATCTCCTTTTCTCCTAAGGAAATGTTTGCGCAATGGGCGCCTTACTTGCGAAAACTCTTTAAGCCTGCGCTCTCTTTATTAAGAGAGGAGCCGTAGTATGCCTGTGTTGGATATCCTCAGCCGCGATTTTTGTGTTACCGGCAGGCACTTTTTGCAAGCATCTGCCGGGACAGGGAAGACGTTTGCTATAGAGCATTTCTGCGTGCGCCTCCTACTGGAGGCCGAGGCGAACATTGAGGAAATCCTCGTCGTGACATTTACGCGCGCTGCGACAAGGGAATTAAAGACGCGCGTACGCACGACTCTACTGCGCGCAAGAGACGCTTTGCTGAGAAAAACATCCTCCATAGATTACTTGGTTGCCCTTATAGAGAAAGGAGAAGCAGCGGTCAGGGAGGCTTTAAAGAAAATAGACGCGGCGCTTATCTGTTTTGATGCCGCTCAGATCTTCACTTTGCACGGATTTTGCCATCGCATGCTCTCGGAATTTGCCTTTGAAAGCAAAATAGGCATTTCCCTGCCACCCGTTGAAAGTACCCCTTCTTCTTTTTACTATAAAAAATCAGTCGAAGAGTTTTTGCTCAGAGAGCTTGCGAATAATCAATATACACCTAAACAGGTGCGCCTTTTATTAAAGCGTCATTCAAATGATCCTTTTAAATTAATTCAAAATATCGTTTCCCTATTGGATAAAGAAGCGCAAATCGCGTCTTATCCGAATCCTTCTCAGCTTTGTGCACAAATGAGTGATCGCATGAGGGATTGTCCTGAGGTCGCCGCGGAATTATTTATGGAGGATTTGCAGCGGCATCGGGAGTGTTATAAAGGCATAAAGGAATCAGAGTATGAAAGGCAAGCGCGCATCTTATTGGAAATCGTGCAAAAAAAACAGTGCTCTCTTTCTCTTTTGGATCAATTGCTTTCCGAGCAAGAGAGTCTTTTGCACAAACTGAACAAGGCAAACCGCAAAGTCAAAAGCACTTTGCCGCAAGAAGATTCCCTACATTATCCGGGGCTTGTTGAAAACTTACGCTGCGCCCTTTTGCCCATCCTCAATGAAGCTGCCTCTTCTTCCAAAATTACATTGCGCCTGGCAAAAGAGTGCCAGGAATTCTCTAAAAATTATCTCTTGCAGCGCGGCTGTTTTTCTCCTGATCAGATGGTAGACTACATGCTCAAAGCTTTAGATGCCCCTGCCTTGCTCGAATCGATTAGAAAGAAATACAAAGCGGCGATTATTGACGAGTTTCAAGATACTGATCCTTGCCAATGGGAAATTTTTAAACGTATTTTTTCTTCACATCCTCTTGCCAAAGCGCTATGCCTGGTGGGCGATCCCAAGCAATCCATCTATGCTTTTCGCAATGCGGACATTTATACCTACCTCGATGCTGCAAAAACTTTAGGAGAAGAAGGGCATAAGCATTTAGATACCAATTTTCGCTCCAGTCCGAATTTAATTGCCGCACTCAACTGTTTATTTTCCGCGCCTCGCGGCGCGGGATGGATCGCTTTGCCTAAAATGCAAAGCGCTCTTTGCTTTGAGCCGGTGAAGGCGGGGGCCAAAGTCGAGAGCAAAAGCCATTTGGTTTCCAGAGGGGCTGTTCATTTCTTTATCGCAAGCGGAGACAGAGGGCGTTTCTCTCAATGGCCTACGAAGGAGATAGAGGAGCAGCAGATCTTTCCCTTTATCGCAGGTGAGATCCGCTCATTGCACCAAAAAAGAGAGATGCCTTGGGAAGAGATAGCCATCCTGGTAAAAGATCGCTTTCAAGCGGGAAGGCTTTTAAATTATTTAAAGCAGTGCGGCATTCCTGCCTCCTTTCGCAAAGGCAGCAGCATTTTGGAATCTCCGGCTTTAAGCGCTTTGAAAGAGTTTATAGCTGCTGTTTTAGATCCGTTTGATGAAAGCAAACTCAAGATTGCTATGGCCGGCCCTTTAGCGTGCTGGGATGCTGCGATGCTAGGGGGGAGGGAATCTCTTATACTGCAAGAGGCGAAAATACACATGCAGTTTTTACAGCATACGCTGTATCAAAAGGGATTTGCCTTTTTCTTTTCTCAACTTTTAACGCAGCCAATTCTTAAGCAAAAGAGCACTATTTTGCAAAAGCTCTTCGAAAAAGAGGACGCTTTGCTGTATCACCAGCTGCGCAAACTCGCCGAGATCCTCATAGAAGAGGAAATCTCTCGCAATTTACAGGGAAACGATTTTCTAGATTTTCTCGAAGAAATAGAAAGGGCATGTGAAGAAGAACAGGAGCGTTTTGAAATCGCATCGCAAGAGACAAAGGGAAGCGTTTCCCTTATGACAGTGCACTTGAGCAAGGGGTTGGAATTTGATACGGTCTTTGCTTTAAGTCTCGCCTCGCGGCATCTACATAAAGAAGAGCACCCTCTAACGGCAGGCCCTGATCGCATCTTTCAAGCCTTTGACGCACACAATCCTGAGTGCGTGCAAGCCCTGGAAGAGTTAGATGCGGAAAAGATGCGCTCTTTATACGTGGCCCTAACGCGCGCCAAACAGCAGGTTTACATTGCCGCGGCCCTGGATGAAAACGATACCCCACTGTCCCTCGGCAATGCCTCGCCTATCGAATTGTTTCTTGCCAAAATAGCCAAAGAGTGCGCACAGTCAGAAGAACTTTATAAAACTATTGCGCAATTTACGCGCGCATCTTTGGAAGAAATCCTGAATCGTCTGGGAAGTTTGTGTTCTTTGACCTATCAATTTGTGGAAAAAACACAACCACCGCAGCCGGCGAGCACTCCGCTTGTCTCGCCTCTTAATGCCGAGCAGCTTCCCTGGGTACTGCCCAAGGCGGAATTTCTTTTTTCCTTTTCCTCTCTCATTCCTCACGTTCTGAGTGAACGGGAGGAGAGCCCTGATATCGATGCGAGCGGAGATGAGGAGCTGCTTCCCATCGGTTCGGAAACGGGCATTTTAGTGCATCGCCTTTTTGAAGAAATTTTCAGGAGGAGTTTGCATCACCCCTTAGATGAGCGGCACATTGAAAGGCTCATTGAAGTGGAAACGCAAAACACTTCTTTTGAAGCATGTAGAACTTCTCTGTTTTCTCTTGTCGTAGATCCGCTTGGCCGCGCGCTGTGCGCGCACAGCGGCATGTGTCTAAAGGATATTCCCTCGGCACAGCTTTTTGCTGAATTTGAATTTCTTTTTCCTATAGAAGGCAAGGGATTGATGAAGGGCTTTGCCGATCTGATTTTTCTTTACGAGGACAAATACTACCTTCTCGATTGGAAAACAAATTATCTAGGTCCCTCTTTAAGCGATTATTCTGAAGAGAAGATGGTGCAGGCAATGGAAATGCATCACTATTTTCTACAGGCCAGCATTTACTCAAGAGCTTTGCAGCTCTATGTACAGCTATTTGACAAGCGACCCTTTGAAGAAATTTTTGGCGGGGCGCTGTATGTGTTTTTAAGAGGAAATGGCGTGTTTCATTTCTTCCCCAGTCTTTACTTGCAAGAGGAGTAGAATGAGTCATTGGCCGCGCTTGTCTTACTATGTTTCTATGGGCCTGCTGCTTCCGTTGGATCTTTTGTTTGCGGAGAGAATGTTGAAAAAGCAGTCAGATGTTTGCGAAGAGCATGTAGCTTTTCTCGCTCTGCTTTTGGCTCTTTCGCGGCAAGGGCATCTCGCGCTTCCCCTACAAGATATCGACTGCATTTTGCGGATGCTGCCGGCGGCAAAAGCCTGTGATGTATCCCCCTTGGCTGAAATGGCGCGGCAAGCTGTGCTTACTTTGCCTCTATTGGATTGCATTTACGTGCAAAACGGCATTTTTTATTTGCAAAAGAATGGGATGTGCGAAAGCTCTATCGCCCATCAGATTTTACGTTTGCTAAATCGCCCTGGCACGATGATTGAAACAAATTTGGCGCTAGTAGAGCCGCTCCTCAATAAGGAGCAGAAGGAGGCGGTTCGCAAAGCTCTCGAGTATCCCCTTTCTCTGCTTAGCGGCGGGCCTGGCACAGGCAAAACCTATACCGCGGTTCAGCTGATTAAGACATTTTTAGAGAGCTACCCTAAGGCGCGCGTTATCCTGACGGCGCCTACGGGCAAGGCCGTTGCCCAACTGGATGCCTATTTAAAACGCCTTTTTGAAAACGAAGCTAGAATGCGCTCGGGAACGCTGCACGCGCTTTTGGGGGTAAAAAGGGAAAGGGATTTCGATCGCTCGCCTCTGCCTCTCTTTGCCGATCTGGTGCTTGTCGACGAGTGCTCGATGATAGATGCGCGCCTCTTTGAGCGCTTGCTCTCTTCGATCCGGGGAAATACGCATTTGATCCTCATTGGCGATCCCGATCAACTGCCGCCTGTAGAGGCGGGATCAATTTTTGGAGATCTGGTCGCACTAACCAGAACGAATTTTCCGCTGCCATGCACAGAGCTAAAAGAGTGCTTGCGCTCCGATCGCGCGGAGTTGATGCACTTTGCACGTGCCATTCGCAAAGGAGATGCCGCAGATGTGCGGCAAACATTAACCGAGCACGGTGAGCAGAGTATAAAATGGATTGATTTGCCTTCGCAAGCGCAGCAGAGAGTCTATTCTTTTCTGTGGAATAGCTTAGCGATGCGTTTTTCGCCTTTTCTTTTTAAGGAAGAAGGTCAGGCCGAGGATCTTTTGCGCCATCTCGATGCCTTTCGGCTCTTGTCCTGTATACGCCAGGGTCCTTTTGGAGTTGATGCGATTAATCAATTTTTTGCGCAAAAATTCTTGCAAGCGGCACAAGCCCATCCTTCGGCTCTTTGGTGGGCGCTTCCTATACTGATCACGCATAATGACTACGCACTGGAATTGTTCAATGGCGATACGGGAGTGCTTCTGCGCAAACTCTGTTCAAAAGAAACGCATCCGGAAGATCATGCGCTGTTTTACGATCGCAAACAAAAAGACAGAATCAGGCGAATTCCTGCGATTGGGTTGCCGAAATTTGAATGGAGCTACTGCCTTTCCGTACATAAAAGCCAAGGCAGCGAGTATGATGAGGTTTTCATTCTCATCCCCAATGGATCGGAATTTTTTGGCAGAGAGATTCTCTACACAGCGGTCACGCGCGCGCGCCATTCTGTGAGCTGTGCAGGGAGTTTAGATGTGATTGAAAAAACCGTGCAAAACAGTGCTAGAAAGATATCTGGGTTATCTGCAACATTAGCTTTGAGAACACTCTTTTAGAGCCATTGTAAGGTGCTTTTATGAGAAGAATTAGATTTTGGACAGCGACTCTCTGCGCAACTATTCTATTATTTTCTTTCCAAACGCAAGAGGATTTTGAAAGCACCGAAATTCAAACCGTACAGCTAAGAACGTCCAAGAATTCAAAAGAACGAGCTCTCACTAAAACCCCGCTGCCCTCTTTATGTACCGAAATCGAGCGCGTCATTCGAGCGAGCGATCCCGATGTGCACGTGGGCATTGAAGTCATGTCCTTAAAAAATAAGGAGATGCTCTTCCAAAAAAATGAAAATCATCTCTTTGTTCCCGCCAGCAGTGTGAAAATCCTCACCGCAGCAGCAGCCTTGCATATTTTAGGCGTGGATTACCATTACGAGACGAAATTATTCACGGACGGAAAGAGAAAAAAACACGAGATCCAGGGCAATCTCTTCATTAAAGGGGTAGGCGATCCAGATCTCTCCATACGCTCTTTGGAAGAGCTCATTTTTGCCTTGAAGTTAGAAGGAGTCCAGCGCATTCAGGGCGACTTATGCATTGATATCAGCGATTTTGATGAAATCGAGCAAGGGCCGGGCTGGATGTGGGACGAAGGGGCTTACTTTTACAATTCCCCCGTTGGGGCCTTAATCGTCAATCATAGCTGTATTGATATTTGGGTGCGCCCCAATGCAAAAATAGCCGAAGCGCCGACCATTTACGTAAGGCCCAAAACGGATTACGTAAGAATAAACAGCGAGGCTACGGTCTCGGCCGAAGAAAATACCTTAACAGTCGAACGTCGTTGGATGAAGCATGAGAATATCATAGACATCAGCGGCAAAATCCCCTTCACAGCAGAGCCCCACTACGTTGCAGTTCCTTTGGAAGCGCCTCATTTTTATGCCGCGTTTATCTTTCGCGAGATGTTGAAAAAAAATGATATTGGGCTGAGCGGAGAGATTAAAGTGAAGCGCGTTCCCGACGAAGCGACGCAGCTCGCCGCTGCTGCATCGCGCCCTCTTTCCAAGATTGTAGAGCAGATGATGAAGGAGTCGGACAACCTCATTGCTGATATGCTCTTTAAAAAAATAGGCCAAGTGCGTTACGGCGCTCCCGGATCATGGCAGAAAGGCTCTCGCGCTGTGCGGGAATTTCTCAAGGATGTTGTGGGATTGGATACCGAAAGAATGGTCATCCTGGATGGTAGCGGACTATCACGGTACAATTTGATCTCTCCTCATCATTTCATCGAAGCGCTTGCCTGGATGAAGCAACAGTTTGCTTGCGCTTCCGAATTCGAAGCTTCTTTTCCTCTATCGGGCATCGACGGCTCTTTAGTGGAGCGCATGCAAGATAATTCCGTTAAAGGAAAAGTGCGCGCAAAACCAGGGACAATGACGGGAATTTCTTCATTGGTTGGCTTTGCGACAACGCAAGAAGGTGAGCAACTCGCCTTTTCTATCCTGTTAAACGGTTTTACAAAAAGCAATAAAGATTATAAAGCGCAGATTGAAGACCGCATCTGCTCATTGCTCGTCAATTCAGCCTCATTGCAATAGATAATACCGCTAAAAACACATGAGCATTAATTTTTTATTAAAGGGAATGATTCTCGGATTTTCGATCGCTGCACCTGTTGGGCCGATAGGTGTATTATGCATTCGTAAAACTGTGCAATTTGGTAGATTTTCTGGTCTTTTTTCAGGGCTTGGAGCAGCCTTTGCGGATTCCATCTATGCCATTATCGCGGCGTTTGGACTTACTGCTATTTCTAGTTTTCTTCTGGCTGGACAATTCTGGCTTCGCCTGATAGGTGGTGTGTTTTTGCTTTTCCTAGGATGGAAAACAATTATTGCTAAACCAGCACCGAGATCGGAGAAAAATATTTCCCATACAACATTGCTGAATGATTTCCTTTCTACTTTTTTTCTTACAATCACTAATCCCATTACGATTCTCTCTTTCTTGGCCGTTTTTGCCGGATTAGGACTTTCTAGCGTTCAAGGAGACTATTTTGAGGCAGGTGCGCTTGTGTTAGGAGTGTTTTTAGGTTCCGTTATCTGGTGGCTTCTTTTAAGTGAAGGCGTGACTTTGTTCCGTAAAAAAATCAGTCAAAAGGTAATGACTTGGATTAATAGAATTGCAGGACTAATCATTTTAGGGTTTGGTGTTGGTGCTTTGTTGAGTGCGATTTTCTAAAAATTCAAAAATCCCAAATTATCCGCAGATAATTTTGACTCCTCCAGTTTCAGTCGGTTACATTTTTTGTAACCATTCACTGCCTTAAGAGTCTGTCGTTAAATTAGAATGTTTTGATTTTTGATGATTTTTTTTTCATAAATCAAAACATTCTAATTTAACGACAGACTCTAAGAGATGTTTCCTAAGATTTCGCAAGGGTGGACATTTGGGATTTTACGCGATTGGCTTTGTTTTGCTTGAAAATCCCTTTCTTTACGCCTTTATCCATGAGGCTGACGACTTCGTCTAGATTTTGCTTAGCAGTCGCGGATTCCTTTTTAGAAACAGATTCTTTTAAAGAGCGTATGGAAGTGGCCACGCGCGCTTTGAAAGAGCGATTATGCATTTTGCATTTTAGGCTCTGGAGGTTGCGTTTTTTGGCCTGCGGGCGTCTTTCTTTTTTGCCGGTTTCTTCTTTAGACTTGTTATTGTTTTCTGCCATAGATCATCCTAAATAATTGAGATAGTAAATAATATAGCTGAGTTGAGATAATCCGTCAAAGCATTTTGAGACCAGAACCTATCCCAAAATTCTGAATGTTTGATTTTTGATGCATTTTTCTTCAGATTTTGAAATCGCTTTGCAGGACATACTTGCATAAGTAAGCCAAAAAACGGTCCCAAAATGTGATGAAAAAACGCGAAAAGCAAATATTTAGAATTGTGGAATAGGTTCATTGCGTATGATAGGGCGGCTTTTAAAATTTTGGGTCATCTTGATTGCTTTAACCGGAGCTATTGCGAGCTGGTTTGCGATTCAGGCGATAGTAGAAAGCTGCAAGTTCGTAAGGTTAAACGAAAAGGTTCCCGCGCAGATCGTGAAATGGGACATTAAAATGCTCTCTTCCTCGCGTTACGCCCTTGCGACCACTTATCGCTACACTGTCGATTCCAAAGAATTTACGGGATATACCGTCTTTACCTCCCTGTGCTATCCTAACTATTACGCCGCGGAAAGCGATCTTAAAACCTACAGCGGACGCTCTTTTTGGGCATGGCATCAAAGAAATTATCCCCCCTATTCTTCTCTGCAAAAAATTTTTCCAAAAAAAGAATGCACAAATGCTTTATTGACTCTTGGCGTTTTCCTCTATTTTTTCTTATTAAGGGGCGTCTTCTCCCATAAACTGAAAGAAGACTCAAGTTTGTAGAAATTTATTTAACAGATGCAAGTAGGCTTGCTTGAGCAACGTGAGCCAGGGCAAGCGTCCAGATGCGCTATTTTGCGTTTTGCGCTTTTCCGCAGCTTGCGCGCTGCTTATCCACTGCACTTCTTGCGCATTTATTCTGGAGAGCAGATCTCCTTCGACCCGCAAGGGCCAGCGTTGCCAGCGCTCTTGCAAACAGTGGGGAAGAGCAAAAGGGGGCAATGTACGCATGTGCTGCGTAACTTGGACGGGGTCGATCTCGATTTTGGCGCTTTTATAGATTCTGTAGAATCCTTTTAGGATCTCATTTTGGTCATAAATCCTGTTCTGCTTGAGATCTTTCCATTCAGAGAAATAAGAGGTCTGCCCACGCAGATAAACTTCCGCGGCGCTTAGAGTACGTCGGTTATATTGTTTGTCGCTTAATATCCAAATGATTTCCCAACCCAGTGAGCGGTAATCCGCGCACCGCCCTTGGACCTCTGCGAGGGAAATAGGCGAGCATTGGATTTCAAAAATAACCTTTCTCTCTTCCCAGGCCACATCGGCAATGCGGTTGATCTCCGGGAAGGGTCTTTCCATGCGTGCCTGCGGCCCCAGACGTGAAGAAAGCTTGCACTGCAAATAGAAATGCTCTTCGCTTTTTTTGTGCTGCGCGCATCCGGAAGAGGCGCGTATGTGATAAAAATGCGGCTGGCGATGGGGCCCGCTGCGCACGCGCACAACTGCCTGGCATTCGGGGCATAAATATTCTGTTTGTTTTTTGGCCCGATCTGCCGTAATAGGCATCCTGGCATGGCCGATTAGAGCAATCCACTGCATAAATTTTTTAATTTTCAAATAATGAGGAAACAATGTAAATCATTGTTTATCCACTTGACAATAAGAGACTTTTCTTGTCACAATTTATGCGTTTGGGTGGAGAGCTATTCTTGGAATATCATGGCAAAAGGATCATTAAGTTCATTATTTAGTCAACAGCATCAACAAAAAGTTGAAGAGCTCGTTGCCATAGCCAAAGAACAGGGCTATATCACTTACGAGGAGATCAATGAGATCTTGCCGATGACGTTTGATTCGGCGGAACAAATTGATCAAGTGCTTATCTTCTTGAGTGGGATGGACATACAGGTTCTCAACCAGGCAGAGGTTGAAAGACAAAAGGAGCGCAAGAAAGAAGCCAAGGAGCTCGAAGGCCTTGCCAAGCGCCCCGAGGGCACCTCCGACGATCCCGTGCGCATGTACCTCAAGGAGATGGGGTCCGTTCCCCTCTTGACGCGGGAAGAAGAGGTCGAGATCTCCAAGAGAATCGAAAAAGCGCAAATTCAGATTGAAAAAATTATTATGCGCTTTCGCTATTCCATTCGCGAAGCCATCTCTATTGCCAATTACCTCATCGGCGGCAAAGACCGCTTTGACAAAGTCATCGCAGAGAAAGAAGTGACGGACAAAGGCGCCTATCTCTCTTTGCTTCCCAAGCTGTGCAATTTGCTCCGCCAAGAGGATCAAACTCTAGAGAAGCTCTTGCGCGATTTATATAATGCTGAAGGGAAAAAAACAGACAAAGTTAGAATCTCTGAGGAAATTGAAAAGAGCCGCATCCGCACGCAAGCCTATTTGCGCCGCATGCACTGCCGGCATAATATCATCGAAGACTTTGGTGAGGTCATTCTCAATGCTTACGATCGCTTTTTGACCTTGGAAAAGGAAATGCAAGAGCTGGTCCCTCGCGCGGAGAAGAACAAATTCGCCGCCGCAAAGTTATTGGCCGTCAAACGCAAGCTGACCAAGCGTGAGCTTGCTGCGGGCAGGATGCTAGAAGAGTTTAAAAAAGATGTCCGCATGCTGCAGCGCTGGATGGACAAGAGCCAGGAAGCCAAGCGCGAAATGGTAGAATCGAATTTACGTCTCGTCATTTCCATCGCTAAGAAATATACCAATCGCGGGCTTTCTTTTTTGGATTTAATCCAAGAAGGCAACATGGGCCTGATGAAGGCGGTAGAGAAATTCGAGTACCGGCGCGGCTATAAATTTTCCACTTACGCGACGTGGTGGATTCGCCAAGCGGTAACAAGGGCCATTGCTGATCAGGCGCGCACGATCCGCATCCCCGTGCACATGATTGAGACCATCAACAAGGTATTGCGCGGCGCGAAGAAACTCATGATGGAAACAGGCCGAGAGCCGACTCCTGAAGAGCTTGCCAATGAATTGGGCTTAACGCCCGAGCGCGTGCGTGAAATATATAAAATCGCTCAGCATCCGATTTCACTACAAGCGGAAGTGGGAGACGGCGGCGAGAGCCAATTTGGAGACTTTCTCGAAGATACGGCGATCGAATCTCCGGCAGAGGCGACGGGATATGCCATTCTCAAAGACAAAATGAACGAGGTGCTCTCTACGCTCACGGATCGCGAACGCACCGTGCTCATCGAGCGCTTCGGCCTTCTTGACGGCAAGCCCAAAACGCTTGAAGAGGTCGGCGTGCGCTTTAAGGTCACACGCGAGCGCGTGCGACAAATCGAAGCCAAAGCGCTGCGCAAAATGCGCCACCCCACGCGCGCCAAACAACTGCAAGCCTTCCTCGACCTCCTCGAACAGGAATAAGCTGATTTAATTGGCTATCCAAATTCAGAGCACGTCATGCAATACGGCTCTGCTAAACTCCCTTCAGTAGCTGAAAGCGCCTATGGACTTGGCAAAAAAATCAAAAAGCGTTCAAAAGATGCGGTAATGTTCTAAGCAGGAAACTTAAAACTTATGTGATTAGTATCCGGGTTATTTAAACTTCGCTCTGCAGAGAACGTCGCTTAGAGGTAGCTGCGCAGAGCGGTAATCGTGTACTCTTCTCCTTGGGATTGGAAGGAGTCTCCAACTGTTAAGCCTTTAATTTGCTGGGCGAGCTTGGATTGGAAAGAGAGAATATTCTTTTCCACATCGGCGTCCCAAGGCCCCAAAAAAGTGTAGGTGACTTTTTCTCCTTTCTTGTTTTTGCATTCAATAACGGAGCCAATGCCCACTTCATCTGTGGAAATATCCTCTTTTGTGAGGATGCGCGCGCGGTTTAATTGTTCAGAGAGGAGTTTAAGTTCCGACTGTAAGCGATCGCGTTTTTCCAGCGCTGCTTTGAATTCGGCGTTTTCCCTTAAGTCTCCGTGCGAGCGTGCCACTTCGATCTCTTTGGCGTTTTCCACTGTCTCTGTGGTAGCGATCTGTTGGATGCGCAGCTGCAGCTTCTGATAACCTTCCGCGGTGGTCCAAATGATATTGGATTCCACGGCAGGGGCTTGCGGTTTCTTGCGCATTTTGGAAAGAGAGGGATGCACCACTTCGGCAAGAGAATGGAAGATCTTTTGATCGTGATCACTTAAAGAATGGCATTTGGATGCTAGGAGCAAGAACTCTTTCACATCCTCAAGCGAGCCCTCCTGCATGATTTTGCGCACGATGGCAAAGCGGCCGGAGGAAAGAATGCTGTGGATCTTTTTAACAAGATCGCGCTGTTCGGGATCGTTTTCCAGATGAGACAGCAGGATAAGCAGGCCTTCAAAAAAGCGTGTCGCGTTTGCTTTGTCAGCAGTGCCTTCTTTTTGGGAAATCACCTTTTGGAAGTACCATAAGAAGGCATCAGGATAGCGATAGGGATGGCTGTAAAGCTCTTCGATCTTATCTTTAACTTCTGCATCTGCTTTCGCTGCTTGCAGTTCGGAAATAATGTAATCGCGCAGCGTAGCTTGGTCGACTTTAAAGAAGAGGTCGAGAAAGATGTTCTTCCAATCCGCTTTATGTTTGCGTATTTCCATAAGAGCGCGTTTTTTAAAGCTGATCACTTCAATTCCATTGAGAAGCGCTTCAATAGATTCGCTGCGGTTGATTAGTTCTGCAATAGGGGGGTATTCTTTCAGTCCCTTTAAGTCTTGAAGGAAGAAGTGGATTTGCAACTCTTGGGCCGTCTTAATCTCAGGAAACGCGAGCATCTCACTTAACTTGATGGAGAGCGTTTCTTTAAACTCATTGTTTTTAAGTGTTTCGGGAAAATCGCGCATGAAAGAGTAGACCATTTGAATCAAAGTATTGGCATCGGGCTTATTTTCCAACACCTGCTGCAAACGCTCTTCGTGCGTGATCTCGCTCTGCAAAAGGCGAAAAGGATCGCGAATGTCTTCCGGAGTTTCAATCATCGTGTCCTTTTTGATCTTTGCACGCGTATTTTGCCACCAGCGACTCCACTCTGCGGCGGGAATGACGAGATCGCAAAGCTCGTCTTTGATTTCGGCTGCTGTTTTGGGCCCTAAGTCTCTCAAGAGCATGCGAATTACTTCGATGGGAGCGGTTTTTGCCTTACTTTCCAATAAATCGGGATTGCCAAAGCGCAGCGCTAAGAAATGATCGTCGGGGATGGGGATCAAAGTTTTAAATGCGGTGGCAAACGAGAGGTCTTTCTTCCCAGGGACATAGTCAAATTCAAGGCTGAGCTGCTCGCGCAGTAGAGAAAATTCTAACACTTCTCCTACCCCCCAGCCTCCAGTATGGAACATAAATTTTCCCTTGTCCATATGGTTGAGGAGTTCAAAATTGCTAATCGCTCCTTGAAATTTTTCCTTGCCTCGAAGGCCCACTAAGCGAATTTTATCTTGAAAGTTCTTAGTGTTATCAAAATTCTTTTTAAGATCTTCCAGAGCGAGTTCTGCGAGCTGTTCGGTATTGGTCGTCTGGATATCAAGAACTAATTTTAAAATGTCGTGTGAGGCCGAATCAGGCAGCGTTTTCCATAAGGGGAGAATTCTATCCACATGTCTACCAAAAGGCTCTGCGATATCGGATACTTTGACAGCTTTTAAGATTTCTTTGAGCTCAATCGGATCGATCTCATCACCTGAGCAGTATTCTTCCCATAATTTGAGGCATGCCGGGTAGTCATGGTTCGAGATGTGCGTTTGAAAATCTTTAAGATAACTCATGTGGAATCCTTGATTGATTTGAGTGGGGTATGCGGGCATAACCATCCTTATAGAAAAACAGGCGCTGGAGCTTTGTTACAAAGAAATTACTTTTAAAAAAACTCAACGCACCTCGAACTTACGGAGTATAGTTTGTCTTACTAATAATCTTCAATTAAAACTCTAAGAAGAACCTATCACGAAATTCTAAATATTTGATTTTTGATGCATTTTTCGTCAGATTTTAAGACGCGGTGCAGGACATACTTGCATAAGTAGGTCAAAAAGTTGTCTCAAAATGTGATGAAAAAGGCGCGAAAAGCAAGTGTTTAGAATTTCGGGATAGGTTTAAGCCTCTCGGGACAATGCAGTTGCAAAAAAGAAAATTTCTCTTTAACTTTTTCTGTTAAGTTTTGTTCTTTTTTGCATAGGAACCCATCAAAAATCAACATTTTTCATTTATTCGGATAGGTTCAGCATCGCTTGTGAATTGGGTATCTCTTTTTCTTTACTTTGCCTTTTTGTCTTCTTTATGGCTTCAACGACTGGAAGGGGCGGAAGAAGATACTCTCTTCCGCGACCTGGAGCTGATTAAAGCGATCAACCGCTCCTTAAACGACGAGCTTCCTTTTTTTTATAACTTCTCCATGATGGGCGGATATTTTTCGATGCCATCTGCGCGCATGCCTAAAACAGGAGTCATCGCAGGCGGATTTGCCCATGCCCCCCCCTATCAAGTCTACGGAGTGAATTTCCAAGTATTGGACCGGATCGAATTGTCAGCGAACTACCGCATTTACAAGGGAGTAACGGAAAAGAACTTCGGCCACGAAGGATTTGGCGACGATGCGGAGCGGATTGGCAATGCCAAGCTGGGCATTCTCATGCCTCAGGATGGATATGCCTATTTTCCCCAGATTGCAATTGGATTGGAGGATTTTTTAGGGACAAAGCGTTTTAATTCGCAATATATCGTTCTCACGCAATCCATTTGCGATTGGAATCTAGAGTGTAGCGTGGGATGGGGGCATAAAAGGATTAATGGATTTTTTGGAGGGGTGGCGTGGACGCCACTGCGCGATAGGGATATCCCCATTCTAAAAAATATTTCCCTCATGGCGGAATACGACGCCTACGATTACAAAAAGCACGTGCATGAGCACCCTTCTGGCAGAAAAGTAAGATCGCGCATCAATGCGGGCCTATCTTTTATAGGATGGGATACTCTGCAGCTTTCCGTGAGCAGCTTGCGCGGTGCGGCTATTGCCGCTTCGGCATCGCTGCGCTATCCGCTAGGTTCGACTAAAGGGATTTTTCCCAAAGTGGACGACACTCCAATGTATAAGTCTCCGATCAATACAGAGCCTTTGGGGCGCTTGCGTACAGAGCAAGATCTCGCGCAAGAGATCGCTTTTGCCTTTAGCGAGCAGGGACTGGACCTCTATAAGGCTTACTTTACTTACGATGCGCATGGTGATAAAGAGCTGTGGTTGAAGCTGGTCAACAACCGCTATCGCGAAGAAGCCGTGGTGCGCGATCGCGTGCAGCACGTGCTCGCAGCTCTGATCCCCTCTGACGTCAAAGCGATTGTCGTCATTGTGGAAGCCTACGCCGTTCCTTGTCAGATGTATTGCTTCCGCAATGAAGATTTGCAGAGATGGCGTTATGGTATTATCGATGATTTCGAGATGAAAACCCTTTCCCCTATGAAAGATGTTGCTGCCGAACCGGGGGAATGGGATACCGCATTGATTTTTAAGCGGCACAAACCGATATGGACTTTTACAATTCGCCCGCGCCTTTTAACATTTTTCGGGAGTACGCAGGGCAAGTTTAAATACAATTTTAGCGCTTTGGCCTCACAGCAGGGCTATCTCTTCGACGAGATTTACTATGGACTACAGGGAAGCTATGCGATCAAGTCGAGCTTTGCGGGCCTTGGCGGGCCCGATCGCAATAATCCTTCCAAGCTGCCCAACGTGCGCACAGATACGTTGAAGTATTTTCAGACGAATTCCTTTTCACTGGAGCAGGCTTTTCTACAGAAATCGTGGAACTTGGGGCGCGGCTGGTTTTATCGCTTGGGGGCAGGTTATTTCGAGCCCGCCTACGGAGGCGTTGCTGCGGAATTGCTCTATTATCCAGCCCGTTCTAATTGGGCCGTCGGGTTAGAATTTGCCACGGAGTGGAAGCGGCGTTACCACGGAATTAAATTCACAAATAAAATTCCCGAGTTTAAAGACGGCAGGCAGCGGCTGGTTCCTTTCGTGGGGATTCAGTACTTTTTGGATTTCTATTACGACTTTAAGCCTTTGAATATGGATCTGCTTGTTAGCTTCGGACAATTTTTGGCTAAGGACAAAGGCGTGCGGACAGAAGTTGGCCGCTATTTCAAGAGTGGGGTTCGCTTTGCGCTTTGGTGTACGATGACCAATGGCGATGACCACGTCAACGGCAAAATCTATTTCGACAAGGGATTTTCTTTCCTGATCCCGTTGGATATTTTCCTCAAACAGAGCAGTCTTTCCTACGTCGGCTACGCCATGGCCGCCTGGCTGCGCGATGTTGGCGCTCGGGCCGCCACCGGCAAGCGCCTCTACTGGACCCTCGAAGAAAGCCGCTACAATTTTTAATGTAATACCATTTGCGAAAAATAAAGTCATATTTGACAGCGTCGGCTTAGCAACAAATTTTTGGTCTTCACTCGCGCCTTGCCATAGGCAATGGTCCCTCGCTCTAGACGCAAAAATTTGTGCTGCCTTCTTGGCAAATATGACTTTATTTTTCGCAAATGGTATAATTCGAAGAGAAGATAAGTTTTGGAATCAAAATTTGGATAGTTTGATTTTTGATGGGGTTTTTCTCTTAAATCAATTTTTTTTCGGAATTGGTATTAATCAATTCTAGATAGCGCTTCCATTGACATGTCGGAAACAAGTCCTTACGGCTAGTTTCCCGCTTGCCTTCTTGCGCTTCACCTCGCTTTGCAAAAGGTCGCGTGCTCGTCGGGGGGCCGTGCGGAGCACTGAATCCCCCCCCACGCCCCACTGCACGTCTGACGACGTGTCGTGCGGGCTCTCCTGTGCTGCGATTTTGCTGTGCGATCTAAATCGTCGGGCTGCTCAGGCATGCTCATTTTCCCACTTCGTGGGTCCCTATGCGCATGTCACTTCGCAGAGCGGACAGTTTTAACTTGGCCCTGCGATGCGACGCGAGAAGGGATCCGCACCGACAGGTGTGGGAAGTGAGCGCGCTGAGCAGCCCGACGATTCAGATTCGCACAGCAAAATCGCAGCACAGGAGAGCCCGCACGACACGTCGTCAGACGTGCAGTGGGGCGTGGGGGGATTCAGTGCTCCGCACGGCCCCCCGACGAGCACGCGGCTTTTGCAAAGCGAGGTGAAGCGCAAGAAGGCAAGCGGGAAACTAGCCGTAAGGACTTGTTTCCGACATGTCGATTGAGGCGCTGCCTAAGAAATGATTAACTCCTAAAAGAAATTGAATTGTGAGCCGAGTCCTCGGGTTGCTAAACGCGCTTACTTCCCACATCCGGCAAGGATTCTCAAATTTAATTAAATCGATATAATGCATGTATTTTGGGGAAAAATTATGGGTTCTTTTTCTAAGACGATTGGAATTGTGGGTGGTGCTGGGCCAATGGCTAGCGCTTTTCTTTACACAACAATTCTGGAAATTTGTCAAAAACAATACAAGGCCAACGACTATGATGAATTTCCTGAAATCGTACTTGTGTCTTATCCCTTTAATCGAGGGAATGAAGAAACAATTCGAGAAGAAATCTCTCTTTGCTTATCAAAACTGAAAACTGCTGGAGCAGATCTCTTTTGCATCGCTTCCCATTCGCTGCATGGATTTTTACCAGAATTGCCAAAAGTCGGGTTTATGAATCTCGTGACTGAAGGGATAAAAGACGCTGTTCGTCAGCATATCTCACGAGCTCTGATTTTGGCTGCGCCGATGACAATCCATTTGAAGCTTTATGAAATATCTTCTGTTCAATGCCTTTATCCCCCATCAAAAGAGCAGCAGCAAGTGAATCGATTAATCCGAGAGATTGCCGGAGGAAAAGTAGAAAAAGATCAAGCTCAAGAGCTGAGAAGGATGATCTCGCAGATTCATGATCACAATCCTTTTGACGGCATTATCATTGCCTGTACCGAACTGCCATTGCTCCATCAAAAGATGCCGTTCTCTGATGCTCTTCCCGTTGTTAATACGATTGAAGTGTTGGCTAAGCAATTAGTAGCACTTGCGCGCGCTTAAACATGGGCACTGCGCATGCGAGGCGCAATGTCATGTAGAGCCTTCTCTCAAAGTTCTCATCCGATAATTTATTTTTCCTAACAAAGGAGGGGGAGGAGGAGGGGAGTGGCGTAGGAAAGGATGAAGTCGGCGCCGGCGCGCTTGATGCAGAGAAGCGCCTCGTGGAAGACGGAAGCGGCGTCGAGCATATCGCGCTGGTGTGCGGCCATGACCATCGCGTACTCGCCGCTCACGTGGTAAGCACAGAGGGGAAGCGCGGTGGCCTTGCGCAGCGCGCTAAGCACGTCGAGGTAAAAAAGTGCAGGCTTTACCATGAGCATGTCGGCGCCTTCCTCTTCGTCGAGGCGCGCCTCGCGGAGGGCTTCGCGGATATTGGCGGGGTTCAACTGGTAGGTTTTCTTGTTCCCCTGGGAGAGCTGCGACCCGAGGGCGTCGCGGAAGGGAGAATATAAGGATGAGGCGTATTTGGCCGCATAGGAGAGGATGCCGACGTGCTGATGGCCGTGGCTGTCGAGATAGCATCGGATGGCCCCGACGCGGCCGTCCATCATGTCGCTCGGGGCGATGAGATCGGCGCCCGCCTCTGCGTGGATCAGGGCTATCTGCGAGAGCAGGGCTACTGTGGGATCGTTGAGGACCTCGCCTTGTGCATCGATTAATCCGTCGTGGCCGTGGGAAGTGAAAGGGTCGAGAGCGACATCGGTAATTACGCATAAACTGGGAATTTCTTTTTTAATTAACCGCACCGCGGAGGGGATTAAGCCGTGCGGCTGCAAGGCCGCGCTAGCTTGCGCATCTTTTTCTTCGCGGGGGATCACGGGGAAGAGGGCGATGGCGGGGACTTTTTGCCGATGCAGTCTTTCTGCTTCCTCGACGATGAGGTCGGCGGAGAGCCTGCAGATACCCGGCAGGGTGGGGATTTCCTGTTTGACGTTTTTTCCCGGCAGGAGAAAAAAGGGCATGACTAGATCGCAAGGATGTAAAAGAGTTTCTTCTATCAGAGAGCGGATAGCCGGACTTTTTCTATTGCGCCTGGGTCTTTGGATAGCTTCGAGCACGCAGCACCTCCGTGATGCATTTTTTTTCTCTTGATTGATCAAAAGAAATATGACAACCTTTCTATTAAGAATCCTTTTTAATATTTTGTCGATTTAATTTAAACTGGCTTGAGAGGACGTCTTCGGATTTAGATAGACGTAAAAATGCGACTATCTAAATCCGAAGACGTCCTCTAACTAACAGAGAGGAATGAATGATAGAAGGCTATGAAGAGTTCACGGACAGCCAGTTAAAGATTCTTCAGCGCTATGTAACAAACACATTTAGCAACGTTTTCGCGTTGCGCAATCTTCCCGAAGTAATCAAGGGAGCATTGTTTTCACGCTATTCCCGCTCGAGCTTGGGATTGCGTTCGCTGTTGCTGAAGGACTTTATCCTTAACGAAGAGACGGCTTTTCAATCCATTGTGGGCACGCATGCGGAGGAAAAAGAAGAACAGCCCGAAGAGCAGATCGTCGCGATTAAACGCGCGCAAAATTTTTACGATCGCATTTTAGATGGATATGGGGATGACTCTATCGCTGAATTGGGTGGAGCACATCTGGCTATTGAAAATGTATCCATGCTCGCAGCAAAGGTCATCGAAGATTGCCGCATTGGGGGCTCTCCTTTAGAAAAATCGACGCGCTATATTTATTTCGATCAAAAGATCGACGGCGAATACCTTTTCTATCGCGAACCGATCTTAATGGCGTCCGCCTTTAGAGAGTCCTACATAAAGACGTGCAACGGTCTTTTTGAGACCTATTCTGCCTTGATCCCTCCTTTGACGGAATTAATTGAAAAACGCTTTCCAAAAGAGCACGATGTTTCCAAGGTCGCTTATGCCGCGGCGCTGCGCGCAAAAGTATTGGATTGCTTGCGCGGCCTGCTGCCCGCGAGCGCGCTTACGAATATGGGCATGTTTGGCAATGGGCGTTTTTTTGAAACGCTTTTACAGAAGCTCAATTGCCATAATTTGGCCGAGATGCAGGACATCGGGCGCAAGAGCTATCAGGAATTGGCAAAAGTCATGCCCTCGTTTATCCGGCGCGCAGAGCCCAATCACAAATACCAGCGCTCCTTTGCCCAATTTAAAGAGCAGATGGTAGGAGATCTCAAACTACTTGGGGAAAGGCACACCTCTTCGCTGCATAAGATGAAAAATTCTGGCGTCAGGCTTATCAATTATGATGCGGAAAGTCCTTACAAAGTAGCTGCCGCTTTGCTTTTTGAATTTTCTGAAAGTGGCCTGTTGGAATTGCAAGAGTGCTGTCGTCATCTTTCAGAAGAAGAGATGAATCGCATTTTGGATTCCGCAAGCAATTTTAGGGAAAACCGGCGCCATAAGTCTCCTCGCGCTTTGGAGCATGCGAGCTTTACGTTTGAAATTCTAGCGGATTTCGGCATCTACCGCGATCTGCATCGCCATCGTATGCTTACGCAGGAAAGGCAGCTGCTCACGTGTCACTACGGCTATTACATTCCGCCCGAGATCACGGGCACGGAGATGGAAGAGCAGTATCGAAGAGCGATGGACGATGCGAAAAAAATTTACGACATGATCGCAGAAGAGCTTCCGGAAGAGGCGCAATATGTCGTCCCCATTGCGTATAATATGCATTGGTACTTTCACATCAATTTGCGCTCGCTGCAATGGCTATGCGAGCTGCGCTCTTCTTCTGCAGGCCACCCGGGATATCGTTTTATTGCGCAAGAAATGGCAAAGCAGGTCTCCAGCGTGTTTCCCTCCTTTGAGCGCTTTTTCAAATTTGTCGATTACGAAGGCTATGAAATGGGCAGGCTAGGGCAAGAGATTCGCAGCGCGGAAAAAAAAGTGCGACTTAACGGAGTCTAATAATCTAAATGAATGCGGTTTTGGGCAGGGAACGAGGCAGTGTATTTGGCGGAATGCTTCTCATTGTAGGCAGCTGTATCGGCGTTGGCATGCTGGGCTTGCCCATCGTCGCGGGGCTTTCGGGATTTTTTCCCTCTCTAGTCATGCTCATTCTCGCCTGGTTGTTCATGACGACGTCTGCTCTGCTGCTCGTCGAAGTCAACGGCTGGTTTTCCACGCGTGTTAACTTCGTCACAATGACGGGACAGACGCTTGGCCAAGTCGGCAAAGGCATCTGCACTCTGACCTACATTTCTTTATTTTATGCTGTTCTTGTCGCCTACATCTCAGGAATAGGTAATCTCTCTACGAGCTTCTTTCAGCGCGCGTTTGGCATCGCACTGCCCATGTGGATCGGATGTCTGTTTTTTGTTTTGCTCTTCGGATGGGTTATTTATTTGGGAACGCGGCGTGTCGATTTATGCAACCGCGCTTTAATGGTAGGCAAGATTGCTTTTTTTATTCTTCTTGTCTTAGCAGGTGTCTTTTTCATCCAGCCTGCTCTTCTTTTGCAATCGGCCCCTAAGTATGTCGGGCTATCTTTGCCTTTGCTCGTCATATCGTTTGGATTTCACAATATGATTCCCAGCTTGGTCTTCTATCTACAAGGCGATCTGAAGCGCACCCGCATCGCGATTCTTGGAGGAAGCCTTTTTGTCTTTGTCATTTATTTAATCTGGGAGATCCTCGTCTTGGGTATTGTGCCCATCGGCGGGCCGGGCGGTCTTATCGATAGTTTGATAAAGGACAGGGAAGCCTCGCAAGCGTTGACGGCAATTGTCGGATCTCCCTGGATTAGCATCTTTTCGCAAGGGTTGGCCTTTTTTGCCATTCTCACCTCTTTTATTGCACAGGCGTTAAGCTTGGTGCATTTCTTAGCGGATGGAATGAAAATTCCCTATAAGAAAAAAGAGAATCCTTATTTATGTGTTTTGGTCTTGGTGCCGCCTTTGGTGTGCACCCTTGTCTATCCGCAGCTCTTTTTTAAAGCCTTGAACTTTGCAGGTGGTATATGCACGGTGATATTATTTGGCATTCTCCCTGTTGCGATGGTGTGGGTAGGGCGTTATAGAAAAAAAACCCGCGCTTCTTATGAAGTGCCCGGCGGAAAGATGACGCTGGGCGTTGTCTTTCTCTTTGCCCTGCTTATCCTGTTCTTACAGCTCGCTTCGATGTGCGGAGCGTCTTTTATTCCCTCACTAAAATAAATGAAAAAGAATGCGTTTCAATTGAAGACGGATTTTTCTCCTTGCGGGGATCAGCCGCAGGCTATTGAAAAATTGGTACAGGGCATTACATCGGAGAAAAAAGCGCAGGTTTTGCTCGGTATCACAGGTTCGGGAAAGACGTTTACCATGGCCAACGTGATCGCACAGGTGCAGCGGCCGGCCCTAATATTAGCTCACAATAAAACTCTGGCAGCTCAGCTCTATCAGGAATTTAAAACCTTCTTTCCCACAAATGCCGTTGAATATTTTGTTTCCTATTACGATTACTATCAGCCAGAAGCCTATATTGCGCGCACGGATACTTATATCGAAAAGGATTTGGCAATAAACGATCAGATCGATCGCATGCGGCTGAGCGCGACGCGCTCTTTGATCGAGCGCGACGATGTGATTATCGTAGCTTCGATTTCCTGCATTTACGGATTGGGCCTTCCAGAATATTACAGCAAAATGCTCCTTTCCATTCGCGTCGGGCAAAAATGCAGGCGCGATGATATTTTATTGCACCTTGTCGAAATGCACTATAAGCGCAATGATTTCGACTTGATGCGGGCGACATTTCGTGCGCGCGGAGATATTTTGGAGATCATGCCCGCCTACGAAGAGGCAATCGGGTATCGCGTCGAATTTTTCGGAGACGAAGTGGAGCGCATTAGCTCTATAGATTCTTTGACCGGAAAGGTGAAGCAGCGCTTGGAAGAGGTAGTGGTATATCCGGGCTCGCACCACGTCACCCCGCAAGAAGTGCGCATGAATGCCCTTGAGACGATTAAGCAAGAACTTAAGGAAAGGGTAGAGTTTTTCGACAAAGCCAATCAACTCGTCGAAAAACAGCGGATTGAACAGCGCACCAAATATGACTTGGAGATGATTCGTGAAATTGGCTTTTGCAAAGGCATTGAAAACTATTCGCGCCACTTTAGCAAACGCATGCCGGGAGATCCTCCTCCTTGCCTTTTGGAGTATTTCCCCAGCAATTTTCTCTTCATCATCGATGAGTCGCATCAGACGTTGCCGCAATTGCACGCTATGTACAATGGAGATCGCTCGCGCAAGGAAGCGCTTGTCACCTATGGATTTCGCTTGCCTTCCGCTTTTGACAACCGGCCGTTGAAATTCGATGAGGTCTATCGACACATGCGTCAGGTAATCTACGTTTCCGCAACTCCTGGAACGTGGGAAATGCAAGAAGCGCGCGGCGATGTAGTGCAGCAAATCATCCGTCCCACAGGCCTTCTCGATCCCGTCATCGAAATAAAGCCCGCGGCCAATCAAGTCGACGATTGCTTGGAGCAAATACGGTGCGAGGCGGAAAAATCCCATCGTATTTTAGTGACAACCCTTACCAAAAAACTAGCGGAGGACCTCACTAAATACCTCACGGATATTGGCGTGAAAGCCAAATATCTGCATTCCGACATCGATACCTTAGAGCGCGTGCAAATTCTCAACGAATTGCGCAAAGGGCATTTCGATGTGCTTGTCGGCATTAACCTGTTGCGGGAAGGACTCGATTTGCCCGAAGTGTCGCTTGTATGCATACTGGATGCCGACAAAGAGGGTTTTTTGCGCAGCGAAACGGCTTTGATTCAAACATGTGGAAGGGCGGCCCGCAATATCCATGGGCGCGTGATCATGTACGCAGACAAAATGACAAAATCCATTGTCAACGCGCTTGCCATCACAAAGGAGAGACGGGCTCTACAGCAAGCATATAACGAACAGCACGGCATTACGCCGCGGTCGGTGCGGCGCGAGCGCATCGAGGACTTGGCGGAAACCTTCGGCGAGGTCGTCGACAAACTCAAAGAAGAAGAGCCCACGCATCCCACTTATCTCACCGCACGTGAGGTGGAGGATAAAATTAAAGATTATGAAATTGAAATGCGCAAGGCTGCAAAAGAGCTGCGTTTTGAAGACGCTTCCTATTTTCGCGATCTCATGCACCATTACGAAAAATTGCGCATTCTGGAGGATTTACCGTGATATCTCGCTTGCTGCTGTTCATTTTCCTTATCCTACCCTTTCAAAAGGAGCTTTTTCGCAAAAGTCTAAGGGCATTTTCTCTAAATACGATTCCTCTAGATGTGATCCTGCCTGATTATGCCTATTATAAATTCTATTTATTCCCGACGCACTTCATGATTATCGTTTTATTAGCGATGCTTCTGTATCGCTCACGCGATTGGCGGGGATTTTTTTTATCGGGCCCATCTAAATATCTTACCTTTTTTGCATTCGTGGCCCTATTTTCCGTAGGCGCCTCTCCCTTCGCACATTACTTTGCCATATACAATCGCTGTTTTGAAATTATGCTCGCCATTGGCTTATTCCATTGCATAAAAACAGAATTGGATAGCGAGAGTGCAATTCCCTTTGTCTCTATGTTCGCATGGATTTTGTTTGCTATTGCGCTGTTTCAATGCGTAATCGGAATTACGCAGTATTTCTTGCAGCACAGTATCGGGCTGCATTTTTTGGGGGAGTTAAAGCATCTCTTTACTTTTGAATTCTCGGGAGGCAAGCGATGGGTATTTGACGAGATTTTTTCTGTAGAAAGACATTCTGATACGCTTGCGCGCGTCTCGGGCACCTTACAACATCCCAATGTCTTGGGCGGATTTCTTTTTTGCACACTTTTGTCTAGCATTTATCTCTATTTTTCGAATAATAAATGCAAAACTTTATTGCTTACGGGCATTAGCCTGCAATTTGTGATACTGATTCTCTCCTTTTCTAGAGCTGCCTTATTTGTTTCTCTTTTGATGATCGCCTTTTCCTGTGTTTTTTATGCCAGGCATATAAACCTTCGCAAAAGAATTAACAGCGTGATCGTTGTCCTATCCTGTTCGGCTGTTCTTTGCGTTGCCCTGTTCCATTCTCAGATTTTGGGCCGCGGGGGGATTTTCAATTACAACAAGGAGGTCCGCGGAGCGGATACAGAGAGAGTGCTGTACCAGAAGATAGCTTGGGAGATGTTTAAGGAACGCCCCTTTTTAGGACAGGGCATGAATAGCTTTAAGCTGCACACCCACCGATTTGCCCCGAAGGGAAAGAGACTGATTTCTGAAGTGCACAACATTTATTTGCATATCTTGGCCGAAACGGGATTATTAGGAGCGGGTTGCTTCTTTCTATTTCTCTTTGCAGTATTAAGGCATGCCTATGTTTGTATGCGCTCCGCAGAGGGAATCTTGCTTTTTACCCTCTTTATCGGCAATCTGCTTATCGGTTGTTGTGATTTCTATTTCATCAAGCTGCCCGAAGGACAGATCCTTTTCTTTGGCATCTCAGCACTTTTATACGCAGTTATAAAATCTATTCGCAAGCGAGAAAATAAAATGAAAATCAGCAAGGTTGCTTTGTGAAAATTGCCGTTGTCGATCACGTTATTAATCCCGGAGGCGGAGCCCGTATGGTCCGCTCTCTGCTTCCCGCACTCAAACAAGAACATCCTCACCTCGACATAACATTTTTTGGGACTAAATATGGAATAGAGCGCGAACATCTGGAAGAGGTTCTTATTCCCCATGGAATTAAAATACGCGTTTTAAAGTCTACGCTTCTCTCGGGAAAGGATTTTCTCAAGATTAAAGGAAGCCGCACAGGCATCGCACTGTTGCAGAATAGGCATAAAGGATGGCTGGGTTATCTTCCCTATTATTTTTCGGGGGCCGTGCATAAAGAATTGGAATCCCTCATCCGCGGATTTGACATCGCGTTTTTCCCTTGGCCCTTTTATTTGGAATGCCCAAAACTCTCTTGTCCTATGGTCGGCGTATTTCAGGATTTCAATTACAAGTATTACTTTTCCACAAGCGGCTTTTTAAGCGGCATGTCCCAAGCTTTTTTAACCCAGCACATTCCCGATTTATTGGCCCGATTCAAACCGATCGTCACCTCGCAGTTTATTTACGATGAGTTGAAAAAATTTTATCCCCAGCATGCCCATAAGGCGATATGTATTCCCTTGGCCCCTATGGGAAAAGCGCGCGACAAGGAGGTGTTGCAAAAAACTCTTAACAAATTTCAAATCCGCAAGCCGTTTATTTTGTATCCGACAAATGTCGCCAACCACAAGAACATCGGCACTGTTTTGGCATCCCTTATGCATGTGAAGAAAAAAGGACATGACATTTCTTTGGTGCTGGTGGGTTGGGGAACGGAAAAAATAAATGGCAAAGCCTGCGAGCTGGGCATCGAACTGACAAACCAAGAGCAAGATGTTTTTGGTTTAGGATACGTGGGGCACCAGGAGATCGATGCGCTCATTCAAAGCGCCGCTGTCGTGGTCAATGCTTCCTTTTACGAGGGAAATAATGGGCCGGCGCTAGAAGCTTGGGCGCACGGCATACCCGTTGCGATGTCCAATATCCCTTCTTTCACGGAACTCTTGGATAAATTTCAAGTGAAAGCTGCTGTTTTTAATCCGCGCTCGCCGGTGGACATTGCGGAAAAGGTCGATCAGATTTTATCGCAGAAAGAAAAAGCGCGCAGTGAAGCGGCGCATTCCCAAGAATCTATCGCCCCCTTCACCTGGCGGCGGTATGCGTGTGAATATATGCGCGTGTTTGAGAATTTACTAGCGGAAAAGAGCACGTAATGGCGTCTTCTACCGAAATAACGAAGCGCTGGGGGCGCATTAAATGGTCGGCGCTGACGGGCATTGCGCGAGGAGGGGCCGTCGCCCTAATCACTATCTTTTCCGCACCCATTACCATCAATTACTTGGGCAAGGAATACTATGCGGTGTGGGTGATCGTCACCTCTTTTCTCATTTGGGCGCAATTATTTGATTTTGGAATATTAAATGGATTGACCAATGCTCTCTCTGAGGCATTTGGGCGCGATGATTACGAGTCTGCCAAACAGTATGTCTCCACATGCTTTTATGCGACCCTGCTCATCGCCGGTATCGGCATAATTGCGTGGGCAGCCGTATCTTTGCACATTCCTTGGGAAAAATTTATTAGAGTGGAAAATGAGCGACAGGCCTTTCTTTTGGGGAAGGGAATTTGCATTGTGGGGATCTTCTTTCTGCTCTCCATTCCTTTTTTGCTTGTCACCCGCATTTTGCACGCCTATCAAAGGCAATACTTTGCGCATGGGATGCACTTTGTTTCCTATCTTTTGACGCTGCTCTCGTTGATCATCGGCGTACATTATCGGTATGATTTTCTACAGCTACTCGTGGCAATCCATCTGATTCCGCTCGTTTGGCAGATGCTATGCTGGTATCTTGTCGCCCGGAAAATCCCCTGGGCTGGCTTTGCAAGAAAATCAGTGCGTGTTTCCGCGCTCAAGCGCATCGCGCAATCTAGCGTGCCGCTTCTCGTCTTGCAGCTTATCAATGTCCTCGCCTCGCAGATCATTCCCATTCTATTAGCCGCGGTGACGACATTAAAAGAAGTTGCGGATTTTACCATTTTGTGGAAAATCTTCCTTTTCATTTTCTTTACCATGTCGAATATCGCTTCCGCTTATTTGCCTGGAATTCGCGACGCCTTCGAACGAGGAGAGATGGCATGGATAAAGAGGGCGATCAAGTACTTGCTGCTTTTGCAAATGGGTATTATCGCGGTAGGGTGTTTGCCTTTGCTCTTTGCGGGCAATGAAATTATAACCGTGTGGATCCGCATGCCTTTGGAAAAACCTTTAGCGAATGGGGAATGGCTTTTATATTCCTGCTGTATTCTCTTTGGAGTGTTAAATTCTACCCTAAATGCTATTCTTCTGATTCTAGATAAAATCGCGTTGCAGATTGTTCTCGCGCTGGTATCCAATGCGCTTGTAATTGCTTCTATTGCATGGGGTGTTTCGCATAGGGGCTTAATCGTTATTTTTACAGTCATGGCGCTGACGGCACTGATTTCGCTGTATTATTCTTTTAGACAATTGAAAAGAGACATTCTCGCATGAAAAAGGCATTTATCACGGGTATTACAGGACAGGATGGCTCCTATCTCGCGGAATTCTTACTCGCTAAAGGATATGAAGTGCACGGGCTCGTGCGCAGATCTTCTTCAGCTAATCGCCAGCGCATCACGCACTTATGCGGCGATGCGCGCTTGCTGGGGAGATTTTTTTTATATGAAGGAGATTTATGCGATGGCATCAGTCTCGAGAGGCTCATAGGACAAGTGCAACCCGATGAGATCTATAACCTGGCTGCTATGAGCCACGTGAAGATATCGTTTGATACTCCCGAATATACGGCGAATGTCGATGCACTGGGAACCCTTAGGTTATTAGAGGCTATGCGCAAGACGTGCCCCGATGCCCGATTCTATCAGGCTTCCACTTCCGAGCTTTTTGGCAAAGTCCAAGAGATTCCTCAAACGGAAAAGACTTTCTTTTATCCGCGCTCTCCGTATGGGATTGCCAAGTTGTTTGCGTATTGGACGGTTGTCAATTACCGCGAAGCCTACGGAATGTATGCCTGCAATGGGATTCTCTTTAACCACGAAAGTCCGCGCCGCGGTGAAGCGTTTGTCTCAAAAAAGATTACGCTTGGGGTGGCCCGCATTAAACAAGGGCTGCAAGAAAAGCTCGTGCTAGGCAATCTCAATGCGCAAAGAGACTGGGGATATGCCCCTGATTTTGTAGAGGGAATGTGGCTCATGCTGCAGCAGCGGGAGCCGGAAGATTTTGTGCTGGCGACAGGATGCACCACAACAGTGCGCAGCTTTGTGGAAATGGCTTTTAAAGAAGTGGGAATAGATCTTGTTTGGGAGGGTAAGGAAGTAGAGGAAAAGGGGTGGAATGCTAAAACACAGCAACTCCTCGTAGAAGTTTCCCAAGAATGGTTTAGGCCCTCCGAAGTGGATCTGCTCATCGGCGATGCAACTAAGGCAAAAGAAAAGCTAGGATGGATCCCTCGCACTTCATTAAGCCAGCTTGTGAGAATGATGATGGCTCACGACCTCGTGCAGGTCGAAAGAGAGTGCCATGCGGCAGTCTGTTTGCATTGATGCGCGCCTTATCTCTGCTCCGGGGATTGGAACCTATTTAAAAAATCTTTTACTTAATTTTAAACAGACGCCATGGAAATGGTTCGCATTGGCTTTGCGCGAGCAGGAAGACGCCTTTTCCTCGTGGGATTACGTTGAGCCCATTTTTGTAGACTTCCCCATTTATTCGATAAAAGAGCAAATTGCCTTGCCTTTTGCCATTCCGCGGGTCGATCTTTTTTGGTCTCCGCACTATAATATTCCCTGCTTTCCCATTCGAGCGTCCAAACGCCTCACTACCATCCATGACGCCTTGCATTTGGCTCTATCTTCGAATTTGCGCTTTAAGGAAAAAGTCTATGCTAGAAGCATGATGCCCGCCGCTTTACGGCTCTCAGATTCTATCATCACCTGCTCTATATTTTCTAAAATAGAGATCGAAACCTATACGGGCATCCGCTCTGA
Organism: Rhabdochlamydiaceae bacterium; assembly: GCA_036493355.1. Taxonomy (GTDB): domain Bacteria; phylum Chlamydiota; class Chlamydiia; order Chlamydiales; family Rhabdochlamydiaceae; genus JABDFI01. Next base: position 16,625 of record DASXPV010000022.1, on the reverse strand, counting down.
AAAAATGCGCGTTATTCCGTACGGCGTCGATCATGCCCGATTTTATCCTTCCGAGGAGAGTGCGGCAAGCGAGGGCGTTTTGCAACGGTATGGCGTCCAAGCGCCTTTTCTTCTCTTTGTCGGATCGTGTAAAAAACACAAAAATCTCAGAGGGCTTCTCAAAGCTTTCTCGCGGTTGATAGAGCAATCGGAATGCGCTATCTCCTGCGTCATCATCGGAAGCGCACAGAGCCGCCATTGCGAAGATGTAAAACAGCTGTGCATCGATTTCAAACCCATCCAACACTTAGTGCATTTTCTCGGCTATGTGCCCGAAGACGATCTGCCTCATTTTTATCGCTGCGCAGAGTTATTTGTCTTTCCTTCTCTTTACGAGGGTTTTGGATTTCCGCCTTTAGAGGCGATGAGTTCAGCTTGTCCCGCGCTGGTTTCCCGCATACCTGCTCTTTCCGAAGTGTGCGGCGAAGGGGCCATCTATTGCGATCCTTATGATCCTGGGCAAATAGCTGCTTGCATGCATCAGTTGCTCCAAAATAGGGCGCAGCGCAACGCCATAGCAAAAAAAGGATGGGAAAGAAGCCGGGGATTCTGCTGGAAAAAATGCGCGCTCGAGCACATCTCTGTCATTGAGAGGCTGCTCGTATGAAAATGACGCTCGTATACGACTGGCTGATTACTATGGGAGGGGGAGAAAAAACACTTAGCGCGATTGCGGAAGTGATTTGCGCACCTATTTATACTTTGATCGCGGATCGCAAAGGTCTAAAAGAAACGCCTTTTGCTGAAAAGGAGATCCATACTTCCTTCCTACAGCATTTTCCCTTTGCCAAACGCTTCTACCGTAACTATCTCTCTTTTTTTCCGCTGGCTATTGAGCAATTTGATTTGTCCGATTATGATTGCATCCTTTCTGTTTCTCATGCGGTGGCCAAAGGTATTAAGAAAGTGCCTGGCCAGGTGCATTTATGCTATTGCTTTACCCCTATGCGATACGTATGGGACTTACGCGATTGTTATTTGCAGAGCCTCAATGGAGTGCAGAGAGTATTTGCCAAAGCAGCATTGAACGCCTTGCAAAAATGGGACCTTGCCTCGCTAAACCGCGTGGATTGCTTTGCGGCAATTTCCCACCATGTGGCAATGCGCATAGAAAGAGTGTATGGGAAAAAAGCGGAGGTCATTTATCCCCCTGTAGACACCGAGTGCATTCTTCTCGAGGAGAAAAAGGAAGAGTATTATGTGACGGTATCGCGGATGGTGCCTTATAAAAAGATTCCGCTCATCGTCGAAGCGTTTTCCCATCTTCCCGATAAGCGCCTCATTGTGATAGGGGATGGGCCCGAAATGAACCGCGTCAAAGCAAAAGCTGGAAAGAATATCGAGCTGCTGGGATTTCAAAGCGATGCGCAGGTATGCCGCTTTCTGCAAAAGGCGCGGGGTTTTGTCTTTGCCGCGGAAGAGGATTTTGGAATTGTCCCTATTGAAGCGCAAGCCGCGGGAACACCCGTCATTGCCTTTGGCAGGGGAGGAGCTTTGGAGACCGTTATTCCCGATGAGACGGGTGTATTCTTCGAAGAGCAAACGGTGCCAAGCCTGCAGCAAGCGGTGCAGGAGTTTGAAAAGCGCGCGTGGGACCCCGTAAAAGTGAGACAAAACGCTTTGCGCTTTAATAAAGCGCGGTTTCAAAGGGAATTGCTGGATTTTGTGAAAAGGAGTTTATGAAGATCGTTATTTTAGCCGGGGGAAGCGGCATGCGCCTGTGGCCTTATTCGCGCACAAGCCTTCCCAAACAGTTTTTGCACTTTGGTGAAAAGCACTCCCTTTTGCAAAAGACTATCCTGCGCTACTTTACCCTTGTGCCCTTTTCCGATATGCTCATCGTCACCTCGCAGATCTACTACCATCTCGTCAAAGCACAGATAAAGGAGGTCGATCCGACGCTTAGCATTGAAATTCTCATCGAACCTGAGAAAAAAAACACCGCGCCGGCTATTGCGCTGGCCGTGAGTTATCTCTTAAAGAAGGGATGTCCGCAAACGCAGCCCGTTCTCATCGCCTCATCCGATCATCATATCTCTCCTGAGAGTCGTTTTATTGCGTCCATTCCTTTGGGTTTGGAGTACGTGCAGCGCGGGAAAAATGTCATTTTTGGAATTCGACCTCACAAGCCCGAGACGGGGTATGGCTATATTCAGGCGGATAAAGACGCCAATGTGGAGTTTTTCGTAGAAAAGCCTGATTATTCTCAAGCCAGGCACTTTTTGCTCTCAGGAAACTACTTGTGGAATTCGGGAATTTTCCTCTTTTCCATCGGCGCGCTCCTGGAGGAATTCGCAGAGCATTGTCCTGCGATTGGCAACCGAGTGGCGGCGGGTTTGGAAGAAATGATAGCGGAGTTTTCGCAGCTTCCCGATATTTCCATTGATTATGCCTTAATGGAAAAGTCGCGCAGGACATCGGTGATTTCTTTAGATGTGAGTTGGTCAGATGTGGGTTCCTGGGACAGCGTGTACGACATTCTGGATAAGGATGAGAATCACAATGTCAAAATGGGCAACGTGTATGCCAGTGATACCAAAAACTGCTTGATCATGGGAACTAGACGTCTCATTTCGACACTGGGGTTGGAAGACATGCTCATCATCGAGACAGACGACGTTCTTTTTATTGGCAAAAAGGGACAGTCGCAAAAGGTAAAGCAGCTGGTTGAGGAATTAAAGAGCAAGAATGTCCCTGCGTCAGTGGATCATGTGACATCGCATAGGCCCTGGGGAAAATTTACGGTCCTTGAAGAAGGAGAGCGCTATAAGATTAAGCACATTGCCGTTGACCCCTTGCAAAAATTGAGTTTGCAAAAGCACTACCATCGCAGTGAGCACTGGGTGGTTATCAAAGGCACGGCAAAGGTTACCTTGGGAGATAGGGAAAAAATCATCCATGAAAATGAAAGCATTTTCGTGCCCAAGGGAGAAGTGCACCGCCTGGAAAATCCCGGGAAAGTGCAATTGGAGCTCATAGAAGTGCAAGTAGGAGAGTACGTGGGAGAAGATGATATCGTCCGTCTGGAGGACATATATGAGCGGATTGGCACATGAGTGCCTGCTTTACTATCCAACAGCGCGCAAAAAATCTGTGGATCGTTCTCGTTTTTCTCTATTTTCTCACCTCCTGCGGCGATCTTCTGGAAGTTAACGCGGGTCCCATCAGCGTTAAATTCCCTCGCCTGTTGGCCGTTTCTCTTTTCATCCTTCTGCTTTTTTCCAATCGCTTCCGCGTGTATGAGAAAAAATTATTTTTCGCTTTTTTATGGATCCTTTCCGCGTGCGTTGTTTCCGCATTTTTCAGCTGCAATGCCTGGCGCACCCTGGCCGGCTGCGGCGCGAGTATTTTAGCTTATGTTGGCTTTTTTCTCGTCCCGATCAATTTGATCTTTTTATTTGGACGCGCAAGAATATTGCAACTCTATTGGCTCTCCTTTGTCTGCGTGGGATTGCACGCTTTGATGCAGTTCTTCCTTTCTTTTTTTGGTATCCGCGACCCCTTTGTCGCACAAATCCTGGGTGGGGAAATACTCATCTTTCGCGGCCAGTCGTGGACGTATGAACCTACCTTTTATGCCCTCTTTGCAACCCCTTTTGTGGTTTTTCTCAATACGCGCTTTCTTCTTTCTAGTTCGGAAGAAACTCCGAAAATCCCGCTTTGGAAGGTGCTGGGGAGCAATGCCTTGTTGCTGTGCTCGACATCGACGGGAGGTTTTTTTTCCTATTTTGTTTTCTTTGCGCTCTGCTTTGCTTTCACTCTGTCCTGCGCCTATAGACGTCTCTTCCCTTTGCTGAGAAAACGGCTTGTATGTTTTGTCTTAGGCTTTGCGACGGCGTTTGCTCTGCTGGGCATACTCTGTTGGGAAGTGTTTTTGCGCAGTTTTTATAAATTTTTTCATATGGGTTTTTTTGCCCACTGGTCGTTTTTGGAGCGCTGGGATAAAGTCGTTGAGGGATGGAAAATATTTTGCCGCTATCCCTTCTTTGGCGTTGGCTTGAGAGGCGTGGAACAGTATCTTTATCTGCAAGCTCATTTTAATGACCCGTCCGTGCAGTTATATGGCAGGTTGGAAACGCGCGATACCTTCCTCGTCTATTCTTCGAGCACCGTCCTCATGGAAATTTTGGCGAGTTTAGGAGTATTTGGACTCTGTGCTTTTATTGCATTGGGAATACTTGTGTGGAATATGTTTTCCGCTCTTTTGAAAAGCGCGCTTATTCCAGCGGAAGAAAAAAAGACGCTTTTTTCTCTTTTCATGTCGGTCCTTGTCATGGGGGTCTGCATGCAGTTTAACCAGGAGCTCTTCCGCAATTATGTGTGGATACACATGGGAATTAGCTTGGGCTACCTTTTAAATGTCCGCTCAGAATTCCAGCAAGCTGGAGCATATCAACAGCCTTCTTAGATCCAAAGACCTTGGCGAGTTTGGCATCGGGCAAGATCAGCCGCCTATTTTTAGCGTCTTGAAGGTTGTGTTTTTTAATGTAATCCCACACTTTTTTGGTGACTTCGGGACGAGAGAGTTCTGATTCGCCGACCACGTCGGACAGCTCTTTGGAAAGTGCGTATTGAGCCTGCTTCTTGGGCTGCTTGGCCTTTGCTTTCTTTGCCGGTTTTTTGCCTTCTTTTTTTGCCTCTTTGGCGCCTTCTTGCGCCTTCTTTCCAAACCTGCCCTTTTTTTCTTTGCGCACATAGGCGGTTTTCGGATGGTCTGGGTATTTCTCCTCCAAATCGTCGAGGTCGCCCACAATTACATCGCAATCGGGAAAATTGGAGCAGGAGAAAAAGACTTTGCCAAAGCGCGAGCGCCTTTGCACCAACTTTCCATCGCATCCCTTTGCTGCGCAGGTTGGCATATCCTTTGCCGAGATATCTCCTTTTTTGGGGATATTGACGATCCCCTTGCAATCGGGATAGCGCGTGCAGCCCAAAAAAGGCCCAAATTTGCCGTAGCGGATTTTCATGGCGCTGGCACATTTCGGACAGGGCTGATCCCAATCAAACGTGGGATCGTAATCCTCTTTGTTAAAGTTAAGCGCCTCTAACGGAGCGGTAAAGGGGCAAGCGGGATAATTAGAGCAGCCGTAAAAATATTTCTTTCTCGCCCAAATTTTTTGCAGCTTATGCCCGCATTCGGGGCAATTGAGGTCGGTCATCACCCTGGGGACGAAGGCCTCTTTTTCCGCTGCGGACACAAATGGAATGAACTTATCCCAAAAATCGCGGATCAAGTCTTTCCAGGCGCGCTGATTTTCTGCAATGCGCTCCAACTCATCTTCCATGGTGGCCGTGAAACCGACGTCCATGATCATCGTGAAATTGTTCTCGAGCATCTGGGCGATGACCCTTCCCAGCTCTGTAGGTTTTAAAGAGCCCTTTTCTTTGACCGTGTAATCCCGGCTTTGAATTTTATTCATAATAGTGGCGTACGTAGAGGGCCGCCCGATTCCCGATTTTTCCAGTTCCTTGACAAGAGAGGCCTCGGTAAAGCGAGGAGGAGGGCGGGTGAAAGCTTGATGCGACTGCACTTCGAGAAGCTCGAGCATTTGTCCCTTTTCCAGAGGAGGCAGCCTCTTCTCTTGCTCTTCTTTGGCTTTTTCCTCAGCGCCAATCTTATCTTCTCTCTCTTCGTAAACGGCCAAAAACCCGGGAAATTTGATCGTCGATCCCGTAGCTCGCATCATAATATTTTTATCCGTAGCGATATCGCAAGAAACGGTATCGTAGATCGCGGGATTCATTTGCGAGGCGAGAAAGCGCCGCCAAATCAACAGATAAAGTTTATACTGGTCCAGCGTGAGGTGGTTTTTAATTTTGTCCGGGGGATAATTTAAATTGGTAGGCCGGATGGCCTCGTGCGCGTCTTGCGCGCTTTTCTTGGCGGTAAATTGCCTACCCTCCTCAGGGAGATATTCCTTGCCGAAGGTCGAAGCGATGTATTTGCGCGCGGCATCAATGGACTCGGGGGCCAGGCGCACGGAGTCGGTGCGCATGTAGGTAATTAGGCCCTCTGGCCCTTCTTCTCCCAAGTCGATTCCTTCATAAAGGCCTTGGGCGATGTTCATCGTCCGTGAAGAGGAAAATCCGTAATGCCGACTTGCCTCTTGCTGTAAAGTGGATGTGATAAAGGGCGGGACGGGATTGCGTTTTTTTTCTCTTTTCTCCACCGAGTCCACGCGATAGGTCGCCTTCTGCAACTCCGAAACAATGCCTTGTGCCGTCTTTTCATCGGGAATGATGAAGACATCTTTGCCGGCGACAGGCTCTTTTTCCACGCGTTTGCCTTCGACAGAGAGCAGGAAAGAGTAGATTTCGGACTGCTGTTTCTGGGGTTGCAAAATGGCGGAAATGTTCCAGTATTCGATGGGGATAAAAGCTTCAATTTCCTTTTCCCTGTCTACCACGAGCTTTAAAGCGACAGACTGCACGCGTCCGGCAGACAGACCGCCGTCGCGGGCGCCTTGAACTCTCCGCGTGAGAATGGGCGAAATCTTATATCCCACGATGCGGTCTAAAAGCCTGCGCGCCTGCTGGGCGTCGACAAGCGCTTGATCAATGTGCCGAGGGTGTTTTAACGCTTCGGAGACGGCCTCTTTTGTGATTTCATTAAAGGTGACCCTTTTAATAGGGGTTCCTTTGGGCAGTAAGGAGGCGATATGCCAGGCAATGGCCTCGCCTTCGCGGTCGGGGTCGGGGGAGAGGTAGACGATGTCCGCGGACTTTGCAGCCTTTTTTAAGCGCTCGATGACTTCCTTTTTATCTGGCATGACGACATAATTGGGCTCGAAGTCGTGCTCTACGTCGATGCCAAAGCCTTTTTGCGGCAGGTCGCGCACGTGTCCCAGCGAGGATTCGAAAGAAAATTTTTCACCCAAAAACTTTTTTAAAGTTTTGATTTTTGTTGGAGACTCGACGATGATGAGTGCTTTTGCCATTAATATATATCCTTAGAACATCTCTTAGGAAGTACACGATCCTTGCTATTTAAAACAAGAGCCGAAGCTGGGAGCTTATCTAACAAATCCCAACAAAATCAAGAGAAATTTCTTGTATTACACGGTTTCTTATGTAAAATAGCCGTAGCCATGAACTATAAAATGCTATGTAATTATTCTTCTAATCTAGGGTCGCTCTACCCTAAATTATGCGGCAATCCCCTCGTAGCTGGGCAATATAGCATCCCTTTGAGCGTGTTGGCTAATTATTTCCCCTCAGAGAGCCTCAGTCGCCAAAAAGTTCTAGATTGGGGATGCGGAGGGGGACATTTTTCCTATTTGCTAATGGAAATGGGATTTGATGTGTATGGATATTCTTATTGTCTGAGCGACGCGCTATACATTATGAAAGAGGTTCTGTTTAAAAAATTTCATAGAGAATGGCATGCGGTTCAATCCGATTGCACCGATCCCGTCGCCCTTCCTTATCCCGATGCGCATTTCGAGACCGCCTTTTCGTTGGGAGTGCTGGAACATGTGCGAGAGAACCAAGGAGGCGATGAAGTGTCTTCCTTAAGGGAGCTTTACCGCATTTTAAAGCCAGGAGGCCATCTCTTTGTCTTTCATTTCCCCAATAAACACTCTTGGATCGAAAAGTGCGTTAGAATCCTTAATAAAATGCGCATCGTCACAGCCTATAGCCATTCCTTTCTTTATACGCAGCAAACCATTGAACATCTTGTGGGCCAAACAAATTTTTCCCTATTGGAAATGGGGATGTACAACCTTTTTCCCAGGAGGATGTTGCGATGGGTTCCCCGGGGAATTGCGAATAAAAAATGCGTTTTTACAGGGGTTTGCTTCGCAGAGCGCTTTGTGGAGAGATGGCTGCGAAAATTTTCCCAGAACTATTATTTCGTGTTAAAAAAATTATGAAGTATCTGTTTTGCTTTTTATTGGTTGCATTTGGTCTTGTGCTGGGATCTAAAATGGATGTCGCGTTTTCTACACTTAAACGCATCCCGTTCTTCAAAGCAAAGAAACTGCTCGTCGCCGTTCATCCTGTTGTCGAGCATAAACCTTTTGTCTTTGTCATACCCTCTTACAACAATGCGCAATGGGTGGAAAAAAATTTGCGCTCCATCTTTGAGCAAAAATATGACAATTTCCGCGTGATCTATATCGATGATGCCTCGACGGACAATACACTGAGCAAAGTGCGCGCCCTCGTTGCGGAATATAAGCAAGAGCATCGCGTGCAGATTTGTTTCAATCAGACCAATTGCGGCGCTGCGGAAAATATCTATAGGGCAGGTCATGCATGCGCCGACCGCGAGATCATGATTGTACTCGATGGGGACGATTGGGTAGCGCATGATCAAGTGTTGCAGAAGTTAAATGAAAAGTATGCCGATCCCGCCGTATGGGCAACATATGGAAGCTATATAGAATACCCTTCTTATTCATATACCGTGAAAAATTATGCGCAGCCCATTCCCTCTGAAATGATCGCTAAAAATGCAATACGCTCCTTTTCCAAAGGAAGCTGGAACCTTTCTCATATGCGCACTTTTTATGCGGGCCTTTTCAAGCAGATCCGATTGCAAGATCTTATTGTGGAAGGAAGCTTTTATGATGCGGCTTCAGATGTGGCGTTTATGGTGCCCATTGCGGAAATGGCGGGAGAACATCTACTCTTCATTAAGGACATCCTGTATATTTATAATCGCGCCACCCCTTTGAACGATCATAAAGTGCGGGCAGAGAGGCAAAGGGTTATTACGGAGCATATTCTCGACAGGCGCCCCTATTTGCGCATTGCCTCTGCTTTTCCCGAAAGCTTGGATTCTAAAGTGGACATCATCGCCTTTTCCTTTAATCGCCCCATGCAGCTTTACGCTCTGCTCGAATCGCGGGAGCGCTATGCAAAAAATGTACACAAGACCATCGTGCTCTATAGGGCCAGTGCTGACGAGTATGAAGAGGGATATGCTCAAGTACGCGCTGCTTTTCCAGATGTGCGTTTTGTGCGCCAATCGAATGAAGCTCCCGCTCGCGATTTTAAGCCCTTGCTTTTAGGCATTCTCAATTCTTGCGAGGGAGACTTCCTCAGCTTTGCCGTCGACGACTTGCTTTTGACAGATGAGATCGATTTCGCCTATGGCGCGAAAATGCTACAAAAAACGGGCGCGCACTGCTTTTGTTACCGATTGGGGAAAGACGTCGATTACTGTTACATGATGAATCAAGCGCAAAAAATCCCTCCTCTTACTTGCGTAGAAGGCGATGTGTTGGCTTGGTCATTTGAAGAGGGTAGTGGCGATTGGAACTATCTCAACTCGGTAGATCTGGCGCTTTATCGCAAAAAAGAGGTCGTCAAAGCCTGGAATAGCTACGCGTTCACCGATCCCAATACGCTAGAGACACAGTGGTATCTCAAAGGCAAAAAAAAAGGATTAGGGCTTTGCCACACGCAAACAAAAATGGTCAATATTCCCTTGAATGAAGTCAACACTTCTCTAGCAAATCGTCACTTAAATAGCTATACTCCTAAGGAACTCTTGGAGAAATTTCAAGCGGGTTTTAAGATCGACATTAATCCTTTATACCGCATGCGCAATCGCTCTGCCCACATAGAATGCGATGTACAGTTTGTTAAGAGAGTGGACCATGAGCAAAAAATGTAAGTGCATAGTCCTCTGTTTTCTTTTTGCCGCTTTTAGCATGGCGTGGGCAAAAGAAGAGGCTTTTCTCGTTAAACCGCAGTGGCAAGAGGCTGTAAAGACACCGCAAGACCGCGAACGCTTGAAGTTCTTTAGTGCGTTGTGCGCCAAGGCGCAAGAGGCCAGAGCGCCTTTTGGCGAAATCCCGAAGGTTTTGCACGTTATCTGGTTGGGTCCGGAGCCCTTTCCCTCTTCCTGTTTGCCGCAACTGCGCAGTTGGGCCGCGCGGCATAAAGGATGGAAAATGAAATATTGGACGGACAATCTCCATCCGGCTCCTTTATCGCAGATGCAATTGTGCAAAATGGAAAATTTTCCTTTGGAGGAAATAGAAAAGATCTACTACGACGCAGAGAGCCACGAAGAGCGCAGCATCCTTTTGCGCTACGCCATCTTGGAAAGTGAAGGCGGCGTCTACATCGATGAGCAGATGCACTGCCTCGCTTGCCTGGAACCATTACAAAAAGAGCTCGATTTTTTCTGCGGACTGGACGAGCCTGGGCAATCGATTCGCAGCTCTTCCATCAACCCTTCCGTAAATCTCATCGCCTCTACGCAACGCCATCCGATTTGTCAGCGCGCGCTGCAGTGGCTAGAGGAAGAGTGGAAAGAGCGCGAAGAGCTTTACCCTGGAGAAGATGGTATTTCCCTTGCTAATCGCGTCGTGCACAGGTCCATGCACGCTCTGTCGTTTGCTATTGAAAGCGCAGCAGGATTGGAAGGGAGGAAAGACAGCGTCTTCCCCCCGGAATTTTTTAATGCGCGGTTGCGCAGGATTGCCAAGTACGCCTTTATCAAGCCGAAAAATCTGTTTGGGCAGCGCATCCAGCAAGCCAAGGCCAAAGAAAAAATCGAAGATACCTTCGCTTCCATCCGCAAGCAGTTGCGCATCTGCCTCATTCTGATCTTCGCCCTCGTCGCGTTGAATATCTTTCTCGGCACAGTGATCTTCCATCTCTATCGAAAAAGGAAAAAGTAGTGATGAAAGAAATATTCTGGTTTTTTTTAGCCCTCTTCCCTTTGTTGCACGCGAGTGAAAAACGAAATTTTGATGCCCTCATGGGCAAAGAGACCAAGCACTGGGGCTATGTTACCGAGCGGAAAGATAAGGATTTCCTTCGCTTTGCCAAGGAAATTTTCGATGTGAACCAGGCCTACGAGTTTACAGCTGAGGGGCCTTATAAAATTCCGCGCGTTATCCATTTTATTTGGCTCGGGCCCAAGCATTTTCCTCCTGAGTCTGTAGAAAACGTGCGCACATGGATTGCCCAAAACTCGGATTGGAAGATAAAATTTTGGACCGACCGCAAGCGAGAGGTCCCCTGCGATGCGATGGAGATCGCTTATGTTTCCGACTTTTCTTTTGAAAAATTGAGAGAGTGTTACTGCGATTCGGATAACTGGGGGGAAAAATCGGATATTTTGCGCTATGAGATCCTTTGGCAAGAGGGCGGCGTCTACGTGGACCACGATGCCAATTGCTTGCAGCCTTTTGACGGGCTTCACAGAGGATACGATCTCTACTGCGGAATGGAGACCCCACATCCTCCCTTTGTCGGGAAAGCTATCACTTGCGGCAATGGTGTCATCGGAGCACGTAAAGGCCACCCCACCATAGCCAAGGTGACCGATCTGATACACAATCGCTGGGCATCACTCAAACACAAATTCCGCGGACGCGACCACTATTCTAAAATGGAAATCGTCATTCAGCGCACCTACATGGCGCTCACGGATGCTGTCTGCGATACGCTAAATCGAGAAGGAAATAGGGACATCATTCTTCCGGCGGCCTATTTCTTTGCTAAAAATCGCATCCCCCCACTTTATTCCCAGCACTTTTTTGCCAATAGCTGGGACGAGCTCTATGTAAAAAAAACAGCGACCGAGAGGCTGCAATTGAAAATGCTCAGCAAATTATTACGTGATAGCGGCTCGCTCGTGCGCTATTTGTCGATTATCGCAGGATTCTTTTTCTTTCTGATCATTTATCTCGTAAAATGGGGACTTAAAAAATGGCCCGAATAGTTTTATTACTCTTATGTAGCTGCTTGTTTTGGGGATGTCAGAAAAAAAGCAGCGTGCAGCGGCCAGCCGGAGATGACTTTGCAAGTTTGACGGGAAAAGGAACGCCCTCTTGGAGCTTTGTAAAAACCAAAGAGGATGCCGAATATCTCGATTTCTATTCGCGCATGTATGAGCTGAGAAAAGGGTTGCATGCGGCAATGGATGGCGTCTATCGCATCCCTCCCGTTGTGCATTTCATTTGGATAGGACCGCGCCCCTTCCCGCGCGAGTCTGTAGAAAATGTCAGGACGTGGCTGGCACATCACCCGGATTGGACTTTCTATTTTTGGACTGATCGCGACAGATCCCCTCCTTGTTCGGGCATGAAAGTGCGCTACATCAAAGATCTGACCTTCTTGAAGCTAAAGCCTTGCTTTAGCACTTCGGACAATTATGGGGAAAAATCAGATCTTTTGCGCTATGAAATCCTCTTCCAGGAGGGAGGGATTTATGTGGATCACGACTTTGTTTGCTTTAAGCCGTTCGATGCCTTGAACAAGGCCTATGATTTCTACTGTGGCATCGATATGCCCAATACGAGCAGCCTCTCTTCCTGCATCCATACGACCAATAGCATCATCGGTGCCAAAGCGCATCATCCCATTCTTAAAGAGTGCATGGATATGCTAGCTGAGCGCTGGGATAAAATCGGCGAAGAGTATCCGGGTTCCGACAAGGATGCGATGATGAGTCGCATTGTCCACCGCACCTATCACCTGTTTGGAGAGGCAGTAAAGCAGTGTCACAACAGCACGGGCAATAGAGATATCGTCTTCCCCGCGCACTATTTTCACGCACCTTGCGATGTCTTGGCCCTCTTCGCACGTCATAAATACGCAGGCAGCTGGTTTCAATCGGAATCCGCCTTCGAGAAAAAGGTGAGCGAGCGCTTGATGTATTTGAGCAAAAAGAGCAACAAGATCCTCCTCTTTGTCGGAGTCTTTTCCGCGCTTAATTTCCTAGCGCTGCTCGCCGTGTGGTTCAAAGTAGCCAAAAGAAAGAAATGTTAACGCATTCCGACCTCCTTACCTTTAACGCGCGCGGTTTGTTTCCTTTGGACGGAGAAGAGGAAGAAGCATATTTAGATCGCGTTGCCGATCTGCAAAACGTCAAGACACAGCTATCTCCCACTGATCCGGGCGAGGCGCAAGGCGCTCTCTCTTTATGTCGCGAGATTTTCGACGCAGACCCCGATTGGGTGGCTATTGTGGAACAGCAAAAAGGGCTTTCTCTTTGGCAAGGAGCTGTGCTGTGGATACAGGAAGATGCGCAAGGAAATAGCGTGCCCTTTATCCAAGTCTCCCCACGGCTGCGCACCTTTTTTTTGCGCAAGTGGTATGCAAAAGAAGAAGTGATTGCGCATGAATATATGCACGCCATTCGCCTGCCTTTGCGCTCTGTGCGTTTTGAGGAAGTGATCGCTTACCGCACCAGCCGCAGTGCTTTTCGCGCATGCATTGGACCTCTTTTTCGCAGGCCTTGGGAGGTTCCGATTTTATTGCTCGCAATTCTGTGTGGATGGCTAGGCATTTTCTGGGATGCTGTCTTTTACTTGCAATGGGTACCTTGGGCGCTGTGCTTTTTTGGGCTGGCGCGGCTGATATGCGCGCAGTGGGTGTTTAATCGCTGCATGCATAAGTTTGCCCAGCTCATCCTCAATAAAGCAATGATCTTACCTCTGATGGCGCGCCTGACAGATAAAGAGATAGAATTATTTGCGAAAAGCTCGTTCGAAGAGATCCGCACCTACGCAAGCTGCTCTACACAATTGCGCTGGCACATGCTGCGCGCAGCTTATCCCTTTCAAGCTTAAAAATTAACATTCACGCCGACTGTAATTCCCTGAAGGTTTAAAGAAGGAATCTGGACAGAAAGAATCACAGGCGAATTGGGATTGCCATTCGATTCCCGATACTGATCTGTAATATTAAACCAGGTATTGAGTTCGTATTTTACAAACATTTCTAAATTCCAAGCGCAAAATGCATGACTCCAGCTAGTTCCTCCTTCAAGCCGCGTGGCAAAAGCTACCTTTCCTCGGCTAAAATGGGTATCGCCGCTTTTACCTGCTGGAATGAAAGGAACTCCTAAGAAGGGCGCGCCTGTATAGAAAATGTTTTCTTTCATCTCATTTTCAAAAACTCCATACACGGAAGAAACTGCGGCACCGAAAAGCAAATCAAAGCCTTTACCGATATCCCAACGAGAATCGCCGCCTATTTTGATTCCCCCCCCGCTAAAATTCCAATTAAAATCTGCAACGATCTTTTGTGTAGGTTGTTGAGGGTCGGCTCTAAATACATTACCAAATGATGTGATGCGATATTTTTGCTTTATAAAAACAAGGGTCGGCCCAATGACTAAGCGTAGATGTGCATGGGGAGTTAGATGAAATTGACTGGCAAGTTCGATATCTCCAACGTGGTACCAAAATTGCGCTTTAGAACTCCCCCTTATATAAACACCCCCCACATTGATTCCATAGAAAAAGGCTATGTTTTCCGAGTTGAACCTATCTTGATCGCTGTTTCTAAAAACAGAATTATCTCCGTCCGTGTAATAGTAGGTATAAACGGCATCCAATTCCCAAAGGGAGGGCTTGTCGAAACGCAGCCCTGCTTTGACTCGAAATCCCGGGCTCCACTCCAGTTTTGCGCGATGCCAGTGTCCTACAAGAGCATCTGCTCCAGGGGGCGGTGGTGTATTGTACAGCCTTTGATCAGATTTTTTTTGGATGGCATATTCTAATGCATTTTCATCGAGTTTCCACCATAGAAATTCCAGATCGACAAATTCGCCTTTATGATTAATGGGCAATGTAAAATTGGAATATGTTTCGCTTTCAGAAGCGATCCTTCTAGAGGAAGAGCTGCTTGCATTTTGAGTATAAACCAAGGTTGATGCCTCTTCATTCTCATCGCTGTCTGCTAATAATTCTTCCTTATCTGTATCCTCATCGCGCTTTTTACCATCAATTTCTTCGGCCCACTCTTCCAAAAAAATCGAGCTGACTTTTTCAGCATGAAGCAGTAAAAAAGGAGATATAGCAGCGAGGGACAAGAGCAAACACTTTTTCATACATACCGAGCAAAGTTTATGAAATTGTAAAATTTCCTTAATCCAATGGTAACATAGTTCTTAAGTCGCCACTCAGGTTAGTAAAATTTAGGGTTAAAAATTGATATTTACCCCGAAGGTCATCCCCTGCAAATTCAAGGTGGGACTTTGAACGGAGAGGATGGTGTCAAAATTAGGATTTTGGACTGGTGCGCGGTACTGATCCGTAATATTAAACCAGGTATTAAGCTCATATTTAGCAAATACTTCTAGATTCCAATTACAAAAAGCATGGTTCCAGCCCGCCCCTCCCTCTATCCGGCCTGCAAAAGCGACTTTTCCCCGGCTAAACTTTGTATTGCCCAGCACGCCCGTGGGAACAGATGTTGTCGGATTGAGAGGCGCTCCCGTATAAAAGGCCTTTTCCTTAATGGTATTGGTAAACACTCCATATATTGAAGAAAACGCGCTGCCAAAAAGTAGGTTAATCCCCCAACCCAAATCCCAACGGGAATCCGCGCCGATTTTAATTCCTCCTCCACTAAAATCCCAATTAAAATCATTTACGACTTTTTGGGTGGGGATAGCGGGATTTAGAGCATTGATTTGGTTATATGCAGTGATGCGAAATTTCTGCTGGATAAAGGCCATTGTGGGCCCAACGACAAACCGTAAGCGTGCGCGGGGAGTGAGAGTTATTTGAGCTGCGAGTTCTATGTCTCCGATGTGATACCACAAATTAGCTTTTGCACTAGCTTTAATATATGCTTCATTCTCATCAAAAGGGACACCTATAAAAAGCTTAAGATTTTCTGCACTATTTAGGGTACTGGACTGCCCGCCTGGATAAGTCGCATCGACTTTGACTTTATCGTTCCCGTCGGTATAGTAAAACGTATAAACTCCGTCGAGCTCCCAAAGATCTTCATTGGAAAAACGGTACCCCGCTTTTACTCTAAGTCCAGGGCTCCACTCCATATCGACCCGGTGCCATGTTCCGACCAGCGTATCTCTCGGTATTCCTCCTGGGAGTCCAGCATCAAAAATAACGTCCCCCTCATGTTTATGAATGGCGTATTCTAATCCATTCTCATCGGATTTCCACCATAAGAATTCCAGATCGACAAATTCTCCGCCATGATGGATGGGCAAAGCAAAAAAAGGGCACCCATCATTATTCATGGAAGGATTAGACATGTCCGGGGCGTTGTCTTGATAGGTGATCCGCTCTGAGTCAGACTCTACTTCCTCTTCTAATGCTAATTCTTCCTCCACCTTTTCTTCTAAAAGATCTATCTCATCCCATCCTTTAAGTAATACATCCGTGATTTTTTCTGCTTGGAGCGCCAAAGGAAAGATGGTACAGAGTGAAAAAAGTATATATTTTTTCATAGGTCCCGCAATGTTTGTAATATCTCTAAATAGTAAATTTTTTTTTCTTTTTAAGAAATTTTTTTTCTTGGGAAGACACTAATTCACGTGATGTGCGAGTTTTCCGAGGTGGAAAATCGCACATGATTAATGGGCGACAAGATGCTCAAATTGTAAGGGCTCATTCTTTATGCTCAAGCTCAACTTAATACTGATCGTATGTGCCAATAACTTTCTCCAAAACCTAGAGAACTGATGCCACAAATCTCGGGCCCGCACTTTCTCAATGTGAAATGGATCAACCAGTTGTCCAATGACCGTTTCAACATGACGTCGAGTCCCCATCATCCATCTCAAGAAATCCTTAGGCCGTTCGTCTTTCATATTTTTTCGTAATGGAGTTTCCAAATTCAACCCCTGCTTCTTAAGT